>DAOTMJ010000001.1:402097-418247 GCA_035450225.1 Candidatus Hydrogenedentota bacterium | reverse complement strand
GCTGTCTACACATTCTTGCCTCCGGAGAAGTCCAATTCCAGCGCGGGCGGGACAGTTTCATCGTATTTGCGCGCGCGGCATTGCTCCCGAAGGAGAGCCTTGCCGCGTGTTTTTTTCACCTTGATCGCGAACGTTCAGCGTCCCAGCCTGAAAAATTTTCACAGGATATTCCGCACCCTTGCTCGCCCATGATTGCCCGCGCCGGGCATAGCCGGATACAATCGTTTTCATGCTGTTCAATTCGACGCGCTTCATGGTGTTTTTCGCGGTGGTGGCGGCGTGCTATTTTGCGATACCCCGCCGTTTTCGCTGGTGTTTTTTGCTGGCGGCCAGTTATTACTTCTACGCTTGTTGGAAACCCGGCTACGTCCTCCTGATTGTCTTTACGACCCTTGTGAATTATGCGTCGGGACTGATGATGGGCGCGGCGCCGAATCGGTCCGTCCGGCAGGGTAGCCTAATCCTGAGTCTATGCGCGAATTTGGGGCTGCTCTTTTTTTTCAAGTACTACAATTTCTTCAACGATGCGTTGCAGCCGCTTTTCGAACCCATCGGCATCCATCTGCCGGCAAGCCGGTTTCTGCTGCCCGTGGGCCTGTCCTTTTACACGTTTCAGAGCCTGACCTACACCATCGGCGTCTATCGTGGGACGGTCCAGCCCGAGCGCCATTTGGGCGTTTTTGCCTGTTTTGTGTGCTTCTTTCCGCAACTGGTCGCCGGTCCCATCGAACGGGCCGAGAACCTCATCCCACAATTCAGGATGCAGGCATCGAACCTTTCGATGGGTTTATTGCCCTTCGTCCGCTTCGATTATGCGCGCGTCACCGATGGATTGAAACTGATGGCATGGGGATTGTTTCAGAAGGTCGTGATTGCCGACCGTGTTGCCGTGGTTGTGGACGAAGTCTTCCATCATCCATCGCAATATCCTGGCGTCTGTATCGCGCTTGCCGTGGTATTCTTCGCCTTCCAAATATTCTTCGACTTCTCCGGCTATTCAGATATGGCCGTCGGGACGGCCCAAGTGCTGGGATTTCGGCTTACTACCAATTTCAGGCGCCCCTACTTCGCCACGTCCGTCGCGGATTTCTGGAGGCGCTGGCATATCTCGCTTTCCACGTGGTTCCGTGATTTCATCTATATCCCGCTGGGCGGAAACAGGACAAGCGTCTTCCGGTGGTGCGCCGTCATTACCCTTGTTTTCCTATTGAGCGGACTATGGCATGGCGCGAACTGGACTTTTTTGGTCTGGGGCGCTTTGCACGGCGGTTACATGATAGCCGGACGCTTGCTGCGCTCCTTGCGCGCCGCCGTAGTTCGGATAATGGGCATCAATCGTTGTCCGCGCCTCCTGGGTCTCGTGCAAGGCGCATTCACCTTTGCCCTTGTCTGTTTTGCGTGGATTTTTTTCCGCGCGTCCTCCCTCGGTCAGGCGCTCGAAGTGATACGAAACCTCTTTGGCGGTTGGGATATCGTGACGGAACCGGCACGATTGGGGCATGCGTTGCTTTCCATGGGATTGGGACGCGACGACTTTCTCATTGTAGGCGCGATGCTGGGAATAGTCGCGGCAGTCCACTGGTTTCAAGAAAAACACGGAAGTGTTCGAGAAGCCTTGTTACGACAACCGGTCGCCGTTCGTTGGACAGCCTATTCGGGACTCTTATGGGCTATTTTCCTTTTTGGAGTGTTTCAGCACAAGGAATTCATCTATTTTACGTTTTAATTTGAACCATCGGAGTATTTTTTGCGGCTTTCGGGCTGTATGATGTAATCTGTAATTGATCGCAAACGCCAAATGAAGAAGGAGCAGTTCCCATGAAACGTATGGTAGTCGTTGTCTTGTTGTTGGCGGTATTGGGCGGATTGGGCGGATTGGCATTGCCGCTTTCGAACCTCCTCGTTGGCTTGCCGAAAAACAACTCGCTCTTGGCCGCTAAGTCAGGCGATCCCGTCTCCGACCGCGCCTTGGACATTCTCGGGAAAAAATGCGTCAATTGCCATACGGCCGAATACGTCTTGCCGTTTTATGCCCGGTTTCCTGTGGCCAAACAAATCATCGAAATGGACATTCGCCTGGGCACGGAATACTTGAACTTGCAAGAGGAACTGCGCACGCCCGGCCAGCCCGCTTCGGAAGTCGCATTGGCTAAGAACGAATATGTCATCCAAGAGGGAACGATGCCGCCGATGCGTTACTTGGCGCTTCACTGGAACGGCGCCTTGACAGCCGAAGAGAAACGGGATTTGCAGGCATGGATCGTGGAAACGCGGAAGAAACACTATGCCACGCCCGGAGTTCCGGCGGAACTTGCCGGACAAGTGCTTCAACCCCTTCCAAAGAACCACCAGGAAGATCCCGCCAAGGTGGCCTTGGGCGACAAACTCTTCCACGATAAGCGGTTATCGAAAGACAACACCATCGCCTGCGCCTCCTGTCACGGATTGGATAAGGGAGGGACCGATCAAAAGCAATTTTCCGAAGGAGTCGGCGGGCAAATGGGAGACATCAACGCGCCGACGGTCCTTAATGCGGGTTTTCAGTTTGTCCAGTTCTGGGATGGCCGGGCCGCCACCCTGGAAGAACAGGCCGACGGTCCCGTGAACAATCCGATCGAAATGGCCTCGAACTGGCCCGAGGCCATTGCGAAACTCCAGCAGGATCAAGAATTTACGCAGGCTTTTAATGCGGTGTACTCGGCAGGTTACGGCAAGGAAACGATTACCGAGGCCATCGCGGTCTTTGAACGCACGCTGATTACCCCCAATAGCCGATTCGACGCTTATCTCGCCGGCGAGAAGAGCGCTTTGAGCGCCGAGGAACAAGAGGGGCATGCACTTTTCCTGAAACACTCGTGCGCCACGTGTCATGTGGGTAAACTCTTGGGGGGACAATCGTTCGAAAAATTGGGACGCAAGGGCGACTATTTTGCGGCGCGCGGCACTCCGGCCGCAAAGCCGGATTTTGGACGGTTCAACGTCACCGGCAAGGAAACGGATCGCTTCAAACTGAAAGTACCGACGTTGCGCAATATCGCCCTGACTTTCCCGTACCTGCATGACGGAACGGCAAAAACACTGGTCGAGGCGGTTGATGTGATGGCGAAATTCATGGTCGGCAAGACATTGCCGGCATCCGAAACCGCCGCTATCGTGAAATTTCTCGAAACGTTGACAGGTGAATACGGCGGAAAACCGTTGAAATAGCCTGAATCCGAACGAAAAAAGGCCGAATTTCAGGCGCTTTACGGCACTTCGGATACAGTAAAAGGTCTTTTAGGACCGGATTTATCGCAGTCCGAAAAGGTCCCGGACGCCGTCAAAGTCAATCCGATAGACTTTGACGGGAAGAATTCCGGCATCGGTATCCAATTGCCGCATAGCCGCTTCGGAAAGATCCACGACGCGACCTTTGGTATAGGGCCCCCGGTCGTTCAATTTGCATACGACCGAGTTCCCGTTCTCCGCCACAACAAGGTAATAGGCGCCAAAATCGCCCTTACGCATGGCGCAGGTGTACAGGGCGTCGTTCAAGCGGTCTCCGGAGGCCGTTCTGACTCCGCTGCTGCTGACCGTGTAATACGAGGCCTTGCCCTGGGCCACATGCTGTAGCGGCTGCTGCGAGATGATCATCAACGCGAGCAGTTCAAGCATTGCTTGGTCCTCCTTAGTACCACTATCCAGGTGGGACGACAGCTAGCCATTGCTACGAAAGCTGGATTCTACCCAAAACCGCTGCCCGATGTCAAATCAAGGCAAGGTAGAATGTTTCGCCGTTCCGGTTTTCTTTACGAACCGCCTGCCGGATAAGAAGCGCATCGAGGCTTCGTTGAACAGCGGTCGTGTCGGCATGTAGGCCGGCGGCGATATCGGCCACGGTGCAGGGGTGCCGAAGAAGAAGATTAAAAATATCCGTTTCGGAAACCTCATGGAGGGGCGCTTCGGCGGCGGGTCCGGTTGCATCCAATGAATGGGCGTCGTTGGACGGCATGACAACCTTGGCGTTCGGACCGAGCCGGAGCGCGATGCGTTCAAGGCATTCACGGGTAGCGGGACGGGCTTCACCGCCCGGCGATGGCCTGGCCACGGTGTGAAGCTGCACCCGGTCGGGCCGGATGCGCGCAACCTGTCCGGCGAGACGTTCGACTTCGTTTTCATTTTCCGCAACATCTTGCAAAAGAAGGACTTCGAGCCAGTATTGCCCGCCGAAACGTTCGCGAAAAGCAACCAGACCACCTATCATTTTGTCAAATGGAATGTCTGCGCAGGGCCGGTTGACCGTGCGATACGATTCGGGTGTTGAGGCATCCAAGGATGGGATGACCACGTCGGCTTCGAGCAACGATTTCTGGACATCCGCATCCCAGAGCAGCGAACCGTTGGTCAACACGGCGACAGGTATCGTGGTCAGTTTCTTGATGCCGTGAATCAGTTCGCCGAGGCGCGAATACAGCGTCGGCTCGCCCGAGCCGGCAATCGTGATGTAGTCGGCGGCAACGCCCGATTCAATTTTACGTTTCAGTTCGGCGATAACCTCATCAAGGGGAACAAAGTCGCCGCGTTCGAGGGTTAGGCAAGTCGTGCGACCCAACTGGCAGTAGATGCAGTCGTAGGTACACGTCTTGAAGGGCACAACGTCCACGCCGAGCGAACGCCCCAGCCGCCTCGATACCACAGGGCCAAAGACATACTTGAAATCGCCATGTTCCATTGAGCAGGCTTTTTAATGGTTCACGCTGAATGGCCAAAAACCGGCGGTTCCCGCCGCAAGGATCTCATAAACACAATTTAATCAAGGGCTTACAAGGAAAAACACCTACGACACGGGGTCTCGCGGGAGCAGCCCTTGGGGTTCTTTGTGTTCTTTTCCCTTTATAAAAGCTCGGCGATTTGTACGGCGTTGAGCGCCGCGCCCTTGAGCAGGTTGTCTGCGACGATCCAGAGGTCAAGTCCGCGCGACTGCGAGATGTCCTCGCGGATACGTCCCACGAAGGTTTCACCCTTGCCCGCGGCATGAATGGCCAAGGGATAGATTTGGTTGGCGGGATCGTCAAGAACGACCACACCCGGGGCCGTCGAGAGGATCTCGCGGGCCTTGGCCGCGGTGATCTTGCGCTGCGTTTCGATATTGACCGATTCGCTATGGCCGGTATGCACCGGTACGCGGACGGTCGTGGCGCTGACGCGAATCGAGTCGTCACCCATGATCTTTTTGGTTTCGTTGACCATTTTCATTTCTTCGGAGGTGTAGCCGTTCTCGGTAAAGGCGTCGCTCTGCGGGATTTGGGGGATGCAGTTGAAGGCGATTGGATGCGGGAATACCTTGCAGACCGGCTCCCTGTTTTCGAGGACGGCCGTAATTTGGTCGCGCATTTCGGTAAGCGCCTTGATGCCGGCGCCGGACACGGCCTGATAGGTCGAAACGACGATCCGCTCGATTTTGGCGGCATCGTGGATCGGCTTCAGCACAACGACCATCTGAATGGTCGAGCAGTTCGGATTCGCGATGATGCCCTTGTGCCATTTGATGTCATCGGCGTTGACTTCCGGGACCACAAGCGGCACATCCGGGTCCATGCGCCAAGCGCTGGAATTGTCCACCACGACGCAGCCGTCTTTCGCCGCAAAAGGCGCGTACTTCTTGCTCGTTCCGCCCCCGGCACTGAACAGGGCGATTTCGACGCCCTTGAAAGAGTCTTCCGAAAGCACCTCGACCGGAATCTGTTCGCCGCGGAACGTGAGCGTCTTGCCCTTGGAGCGCTCGCTGGCCAGAAGTTTGATGGACTTTACTGGAAAGTCGCGTTCTTCCAGCATTTGGAGCATGCGGTTTCCGACGAGGCCGGTCGCGCCGGCAACGGCAACTACTTTGGGTGTCATGGCAAAACAACTCCTTGTTTTATATTTTGCGGCATCTGATGTTTTAAGAATCAACAAAACGAAGATACAGGCGCCAATCAGGTCAACACGGCGTCCAATGCCGCGGCCAATTCCGCTTTGGGCGTTACGCCGACGAATTGTTTGACCACTTGGCCGTTCTTGAAGATGGCCAGCATCGGTATGCTGCTGACTCCGAACTGTGCCGCCAAGTCACCTTCATTGTCCACATTGACCTTGCCGACGGTGGCGCGGCCGGCATATTGCTTGGCAATCTCGTCCAAGACCGGCCCCATCATGCGGCAGGGACCGCACCATTCGGCCCAGAAATCCACCAAAGTGACGCCGTTTGCAACCGTTGCCTGAAAATTGGCGCTGGTAAGTTCCATGGCATTGCTCATATTCATCGTCTCCTTCTGTCGAATAACGAACAGGCGAAATTATAGCCGAGCGGCATCCCACGGAGCAAAATAACACTTGTATAGTAAACGGCATACGTATGTTCCCTCATTAACGTTCGAAGAGGATTTGGGGCCCCTCGCCGTCCATTTGAGGCCAACGGTCGTAGTCGCGATCGACGGGTTTTCCGGCGATGGCCGAAATAACCCACGTCCCCTTCGGCGCATCCACATCGAATTCCACCGTGTTGCCGTCCGGCCAACGGAACGCGTGCGCGAGATCGGTTTCATTGGGATTTGCCGCGGAAAGGGCTTTGGCGAGTTCTTCCGGCGTTGAACTCCATTCGGGGAAAAGGGCCAGCAGGGCAAAGGAAGGGCCGTTGGCCATGGCCACCAGAAAATGGGGCGCTTCGGGAATTGCATGGATTGACCATGGCCCCGAAATGAACGCCGCTTCCCGGCCCTCCGGTGCGATGGCTGTGCCGTTGGTGCATGCGAACCGATCGCAGACGCCCGTGTTGTTCCATTCCGTGTAGGGACCGCGGCCCGTCAGCTGAAAACAGCCGCGGAGATCTCCGGCGCCGTCGCGTAGCATGAGACTCGTGGGGCGGGCGACAATCTGCGACCGCCATCCTCTTGCGACACCGCCCGCGCTGATAAGGTAATCCGGCCCGCCGCTGTAAATTTCGGGGGACGCCTGCGGGCCATGTCCAAACCGGACAAAATAGGGGCTGGATTTTGCGAGTGTCCATTCGCGGACGGCTTTCGGAAGGCGGTATGGCATGACGGCGGCCATCGTCGCTTCGCGCACCGAAGCGTACAGTTTGGCCGGATCGGTGTTGTATCCGGTCCAAACGCACATGAACGGGGTATGCTCGTCCGCCTGTAGATCGGTCAGGCCGGCGCGCCGGGGCTGGCGTCGAAACGGCGCACACCGGCGGATATCGAGGCTGCCTAGGGCATATTGCCAATTCGCGATGTCGAGGATATGCCTTGCGGTGGCGGCGAGTTCCGCGTTTCGGGGAAACGCCTCCAGATTGAGCAGGGCGCGCAGGGTAAAACTCATGTAGGGAATGGAATTGAACTCGTAGAAACCGGCATTTTGAATATCGCGCAGATAATCCAGCAGCCATTCGCCCAAACCGTTGCGATCGTTGTCGAATTCCGGCCGGCCGCGCTGTTCATCCGTTCCCCGCTCGAAATACCACTGGTTTTTCAGATACCGCGCGCCCTCCGTCATGAGGATATGATTTTCGGTTTCGGTGACGAGGCCGCGCGTGCGCGGCGGCGAAGGGCGCGGCACGACGCCGTTTTCGATCAGAAGAACATCCACGATGTAGCGCGCTGTTTCCGGGTGGAGCCTGTCAGGACGATCCCGGAAAAGATACAGCAGCGAGACCAAATCAACCTCGACAAAGTCATAATTGCCGCTGGGATTGAATATCCACGAGGAACCGCTGCCTTTCCATGGCGTAACGGAGCAAATGGCCCGGTTGACTTCCTCGATGTCTCTGCCGACATGGAGTTTGGCGATGGCCACGCGCGGATGCAGGGTGGGCATGCCATTCTCGCGGCCCATGAGTTCCCCCGATGCGTCGAATTCAAGGGCTACGGCGCCTGTTGTCTCTTCGACGGGAGTGGAAGCGGACAGCCTTGGACTTTGGTCCATAGGCGGGCACAAGGATCCCATCGGCAACGGCACAACCTCAAGCCGTGCCGTGCTGAAGTATCGTCCGCCGAATTTGAATGCTTGCCACATCGGCCCCGCGCACATGGCCGCCGCCATCGCCCACAACAGAATCAGAACGGCAAAGCCATCCCGCGCATTTTTTCTTCGATCCATACCCATGTCCGCTCCCGTATTTGTTCAAACAAGAAACAGAATTCCTGATTCAGACACGCGGCACGGACGATCGGTGACATGCTCCCGGCCCAATGAATGTGTATACTATCAATTTCACGTGAAGCAAAGAAGGATGAACGACATGACGATGTGGACATTGATAATGACAGCGGTTCTTTTTGCCTGTATGACAGCGCATGCGTCCGAACCGGCTGAAACGGTTTTGTTGTGGCCGGCGGGAACCCCAGACGCCTTGGGCGGCGAAGAGGCGGACACGCCTTGTCTGCTCGTTTTTCCCGCCCCTTCCGACAAGGCCACCGGTACCGGGATAATCGTGTGTCCCGGCGGCGGATACAGCGGACTGGCGATGGATCACGAGGGCCATCAGGTGGCGGACTGGCTCAACGCAAACGGAATATCGGCGTTTATCCTGCGTTATCGCGTGGCGCCCTACCGGCATCCCGTTCCCTTGAAGGACGCCCAACGCGCCATCCGCACCGTTCGGCGAAATGCGCGGGCGTGGCGCATCGAACCGGATCGTCTGGGCATCCTTGGTTTTTCAGCGGGCGGTCACTTGGCCTCGACCGCCGCGACCCATTTCGAGCAGGGGAACGCCCAAGCGGACGATCCCATTGAGCGCATGAGTTCCCGCCCCGATTTTGCCGTGCTGATTTATCCGGTCGTCACGATGGATGGACCCTTCGGCCACAAGGGATCCCGCGCCAACCTGTTGGGCGAAAATCCTCCCAAGGAACTTGTCGCGCTCTTGTCGAACGAACGGCAGGTCACGACGGAGACGCCCCCCATGTTCCTCGTCCACACGGGGTCTGATAGCGGAGTGCCGGCGGAAAACAGCGTGATGCTCTATCTGGCCTTGCGCCGGGCGGGCGTCAAGACGGAATTGCACCTCTATGAAAAGGGCGAACACGGATTCGGACTCGGCGGGGACGATCCGGTCTTGTCCACATGGCCGGGACATTGTATCGCGTGGCTCGCCTACCACGGTTTTCTCAAACGTTAGCCGTTGGTTTTGTCCAGCAACAAACGGATTTCCACCTCGAGATTTTTGAGCGGGAAGGGCTTTCTGAAAACGCCGTCCACATGCGCGCGCCACGTTTCCCGGCTGCTTCCGGCATATCCCGTGAGCACCACGATTATCACTTCTGGATATTTTTCCTTGAGGATGGGGATGATTTCGGCCCCGCCCAGCCCCGGCATTTCGATGTCCATCGTTATTACATCGTAGGACGCTTGGGCGCATTTTTCCAAAGCATTCAGCCCGTCCGTGGCCTCGTCCGTGTCGAAACCCTTCATGCCGAACCAGCGGCACACCGCTTGCCGGATCGGTTCTTCGTCGTCCACTACCAATATGCGCGGTCTTACCATTGCTCTCTCTGTATGGGGCGAATACCACATGGATTTAACCAAAACGCACAATACGATCCGCTACAAAATACCCGCCTGCTCGCGTTCCATAGAAATTATAGTGAAAGACACGCAAAAAATCCAGAAATAATGTTATTTAGCACAAAACGCTTAATTCTGGACGTGGATGGGCATGCGGTGTTGCCGCATCATGGCCAATGCCGCGGCAGCAATCAACAATAGGACGGCGTCGGCTGTAAATGGAGCGGCCGGACCGTTTCCGGAATGTCCCCTACCGGAAACGGATGCGATCGGTAGACACCCCCCTTCTCCCTCCCCTTCTCCTTCGCCCTCTCCTTCGCCCTCCCCTTCGCCGCCGGTTTCAAAGGGTGCAACGACGCCAAAACCGGTCAAATAGGCCGATAACGATGCCGTGCCGGTTGAGGAAGCGGCAATGGGCGCAGTTGTCCAGTCGCCCGCAACGGGTTGGAATTGTAACCCGGCGGTTTCTTGGTGTGCGAAGGTTGCCGGATGCACAAAAAAAGTCCTTTCGGAACCACTTCGATATTTGAGTCCCTGCATGCGGATTTCAATGGGCATGGTCTCCAAGCGGGCGGCATCCGCCATTTCGTATGTCAGGCCGTTGTCGGTGGAGATAAGAATGCCGCAGGCGATATATTGGCCGCCGGAAACAAGGTTGAAATCTTCGGGGAGAGTGGCCAACGTGTCGGCGTTGTCGGGGCCGGCCAATTGCGCAAGGGTATCGCCGGATAGAAGGACCAAAATGCCGCTTTCGTTCTCGGCGAGCAGGGTCCGCGGCGCAAAAAACGTTACGGATCGCGCAACGTTTCCCGGACGTTCCAGCACGATGGTCGCGGGAACATCCGTGTTGTTTCCGGATTCGCGGCCAAAACGCACCAGCATGACGCCGCGCCTTCCCAGTCCGGAAACGTCTACCGCATGCACCCAGCCATCGCCGGCCTGATCAAGAATGGTAAAGGGCCAGTCCGGCAAACCGTTGCCGTCCGTATCGCTCCCGTCGGGCGCAAGGGCCACCGAAAACCGGGAGACGCCCGACAGGGACAGATATCCGCTTCGCGAGGCCAGCGCCTTGACCGTGTGAATGCCCACGGCGTTGGTGGAAGGCGAGAAACTTTTCGTGACCATGAACGGGGCATTCGTGGCGAACCCGGCGGGAAGCGTGTCAACGGCATAGGCAATGGACGTCGTGTTCGGCGGAGCGGCGGCCAGCAAGGGCAACGCCAGGCTCGCATGGCTCGAACCGGTGTAGAAAATCGAAGCATCCATTGGAGACAGAACGACCATCGGCATCTCGCCCTCTCCCTCTCCCTCGCCCTCGCCTTCGCCTTCCCCCTCCCCCTCACCCTCTCCCTCGCCCTCGCCTTCTCCTTCACCTTCCCCCTCGCCCTCTCCTTCGCCCGCCATGAGCGTGATCGTGATCGTGTCAGGCGTGGACTGGTTATTGGCGCGATCCGTGGCCACGACGCTGAACGTATTCGCTCCCAGGCGCAGCGTGCCGGAATAACTCCAGTTGGTGCTGGTTGCAAGATAACTTACGCGCGAGGCGCTGCCATTGACGAGTATGCGGAAAGTATCCGAAGAACAGGTTCCAATCAGCACGAGATCCCGGTTGGCGGTCGTGTAGTCCACGCCCGCCCCGTTTCCGCCATTGGTCGTAATGACGGGCGGATTCGGCGCTATCGTGTCGAGTTGAATTTCGGCATAGGCCGAAGACGAGACATTACCGGCCCTGTCTCGCCATTGGACATAGACCTTACGAACGCCATCCATGCCCGACGACAAGACCCATGCTTTCGACGATGCCGCCGTTTCCCAGTTGCTCCAATAGGTTCCGTCGTTTCCGAAGCGCATGTCGCCGACACCGCTGCCCGAATCGGTTACGGCGAGGGTCAGCGTCACGTTCCGCGACTGCGTATACGCGTCGCCGTTATTGATCAGCACCGACCCGGCCGGCTTGGAGGTGTCCAGGACGATGCTGTCGCTATACGCCGGCGACAGGTTGCCTTCCGCGTCCTTGAATTGGACGTACACCGTCTTGTTTCCGTCGCTGGTGGAAAGTGTCCAGGTTTTGCTCGTGGCAAAGGTTTCCCATGCCTGCCATGTGGTTCCATCGGTCCCAAAACGCATATGCGTGACCGTGCCAGGGCCATCATCCGCCGACAAGGCCAGCGTCACCGATCGCGTGGCCGTATAAGCGGCGCCCTCCGCAATGACGATGCCGCCCGTGGGCGGCGTGCTGTCCACAACGGCAATCGCGGACGAATAGTTTTTCGTGCTTCCCTGAATGAGATAAGGCGCCTCGTACAGCCATGTCTGCAAGAGGCTGTCCGCGTTGTATTTTCCAAGGCGTTCATTGCCGCTGAAGAGGCAGTAGAGTTGTCCGTTGGCCGCCGCCAAGGCAACGGGATAGATCACCAAGTAGCCGCTCGACGCAAACGGGGACGGTTTCATCCAAACTTGCGACAGATCCGATTCCTTGAATTTGCCGATGTATTGTCCGCTGCTGAAAAGCCCGTACACAAAGCCGTCCGCCACGGCGATGGAGGTTGCGCGGTCATTCCCGCGGGTGGGACCGTCTTTGAACCAGACAGGGGCCAGATCCGAGACGTTGTACTTGCCGATTTTCAGGCCGTTGTTGAAAAGGCAATAGATATACCCGCGGTTGACGGCGAAGGCCCGCGGATAATACGTGAAACCGCTCGACGAATAGGACGGAGCCGCCGAAATGGAGGCTTGGGCGAAATTGGATGCCGCAAAAGCGCCGAGGGTTTTGCCGCTGTTGTAAAGGAAGTAGAGATACCCCCCGCTGGCCGCCACCGCCGTGGGATAATACGTTGCGGAATCCTGTTGAATGCCGGGGCTGTCTTTCGCCCAAATCCGCGTCAAATCCGACGAGTCCCATTTCGCCGCTTTCCATCCGCTGTTATGCAGGGTAAACAGGTCATCCCCTAGGCAGGGCAAGGACGCCACGGCCAAGATGCCGCACAAAACCAACACCGCACGCGAGCCGAACATGAACATTGTCTCCAAACGCATCCATCCCGATGCCGATTACATTACCATCGCAAGCGCAAGAGGTTACAGAATTCCCCCCCTCCGGGGCGGCAAGGCGCGGATGAAATCGTCCACATCGAGCACAAACCCGAACGCGAGCGAAATGCGCCAGAGCGCGATTTCCTTGCAGAGTTCAAACCGGGCCGTGGCGCCGTTCTCGACGGCGGTCGTCGCTTGCCGCAACACGGAACACATCACATTGTGGCGCTGCATTTCGGCCATGCCGCCGGGCGACAATAAGAGGCACCAGTTGATGGCAAAGCCGGCATAGATAAGATGATTGATGTTTTTTTCCCGGCAAAGCGCGAAAAGTTGATGCCCATTTTCCGCAATGCCTTCCCCCGCGACCGGCCGCGCTTCGGGCATGAAATCGAGTTTCGCAAAACCTTTTTTAACGTCTTCTTCATTGTGTGGCCCCACAAAGACGTTCGCGGCGCGGAAAGCGTCGAGCGCCGTTCGCGCCGGGTCTTCGGAAACACGTCCCAAAGGTGGCGGTTCAGGACCGGCAAGGGTGACGGCGTACTGGTAGCCGGGCAAATCCTTGTAGTAGTCGCCACCGCCCACGACGTGGAACAAGGGCAGATCCGAGGCGCGGACCGCCGACAACAGTCCTGGAAACACCGACCGGGCAATTTCCTGCGCGCGTGGAATATACGGCACGGCGCGGTACCATCCGGGAAATTGTTCGCGCGTGCCGGCATCCCATGCATGCATGACCACGACGGCGGTGTGATTTCGCGCGAATTTCACGGCGGCCTTTTTCCAGCCGCCAAAGCCTTCTTCCGGCACGTCCCGCGTGAAATCCGCGTCGAAATGCTGGTAATAACCGGCCATTACCTCGAACGTGTCGTCCATCGCATGCGCTCCTCGGTTGCCAGTTTACGCAATACAGCCGGGGCAGGGCAATGGCGGACAATCCTCGAAGCGACGTCTTTTCATCGGGTTAGGCGGTTCCATTGATGGTGTCCGCCGGACGGACAATAACTTGACGAAGGCTTTTCCTTGGATTCCACGCGGGCACCGCATTTTCTGCATTGAAAGGTTGTATCGCCGGTCTCTCCCAGATCGTTCCATTGGTGGTGTTTGTTCGAGGGGCAACCGCTTGCGGACGGCCGATTTTTAGACTGGACGATAACGCTGCATTTTTGGCACATCCAGTTGTGAAGGGCCGTTTTATCGTCCGAATCCCGGGTGGACAGCGTCTCCGCCCCCACGGCCCAAGCGGCGAAGATCGCCGCGGCCGCCACAATGGTCCACATTTCTCTGCGCATTGCCAAAGACCTCCACGTCATGACGGACGCCCCACGACACGGGCTTGTGACGCCAATTCCAATTCGGCATACGCATTCGGGATCCAGCCGATTCGGAATTCCACGCCGCTCTTACGATTGCGCGAATGAATTCATGCGATCTCAGGGCTTGATATAGGCATTCAATCCGAGCACGACGGGCTTGCCGTTTATTTGCGCCTCGGTTGTCACATTTCCTCGCGTGCTGGCAACCACCAGCGTCTTGCCGGAGGCGGACGGTTTGGGTTCCTCCAAGTCAATTTCGATGCAAAGTTTGTTGTCTCGAATTGCGACTTGCATGGCCATATTGTTTTCTCCCGTGATCCATGGGATCTTTTCACGCACAGATGAAAACACCCCTAGGAACGCCTTGAACGACATAGATAATGTAACAGATCCGGCCTGCGGATGGAAACCCTGTCAAAAACAGATTGAAACGCGGTTGGCAAGATGAAAGCGCTGAGCGGCGACGAAGACCCGCTGGCGGAGCGCCGAGAGATAGGGTCCCCGAACCCGGGGGGAAAACAGGATGGCGGCGTATCGCTCGCGCAGATCCGGAAAATGCCGTTGAAGAAGCGCGGAGACCGATTCCCATACTTTCGGTCTCGGATTGAGCGCGTCCACGGTGATTTGGTCCACGCGGGCGGCCGCGGCGCGTTCGAACAACGCATGCAGATGATCGGGTTTGTCCGAAAGAAAGGGAAGCAGGGGGCCGAACATGACCGATGTTTCGATACCCGCCGCATGCGCTTCCTCCACGACGCGGAATCGTTCAACGACAGAGTCGGCGCGCGGTTCCCAAAGCGCGCAAAGATGCGGGTCGAGGGTCGTAACGGTAACGCCGACGGTCGCGTCGCGTCCGGCGAAGAGATCGAAATCACGCCGGATCAACGCGCTTTTGGTCAAGGCTCCGACGTGGAAACCGCGATCGAGCAGGACCGCGCAACAGGCACGCGTGAGTTTGCGATCGCGTTCGATGGGCTGCCATCCGTCGCAGGCGCTGCTGACAAAGACCCGGCCCGGGGGAAGGCGGCGGACTTGGCGTTCAAGCGCCTCGACGGCATTGGTCTTGACATCCACGAAACCGCCCCATGGTTCCGGATGCGCGTGAAACCGTTGCATGAAACGCGCATAACAGTAAGCGCAGGCATGCGCACAGCCGCCATAGCAATTGAGCGAATAGTCGGCAATTGCGCATTTGTTCAGGATGGTTTTGCAGGGCGTTTCGCGAATCGCCGGATCGGGAATCGGGGACAGCGGACGTAAATTCATCGTTTGCCCTGCAATCCCCCGAATGGGGCATCGGGCTGTTCCGCGACGCCTTTCATGCGTCTTCCCGGTCCGTCTTGATTCGGTGATCCATCTCAAGGGCGGGCAAGGCCTGGGCCGGATACCCGACGGGTTGCGCGGGTACGCCGGCCACGGTGCAATGCGGGGGCACATCTTCGAGAACAACGCTGCCGGCGCCGATTTTCGCGCCTTCGCCGATTACAATGTTTCCGAGGACTTTTGCGCCCGCGCCGATCAGCACGCCCTTTCGGACCTTGGGATGGCGGTCGCCGCCGGCTTTGCCCGTGCCGCCGAGGGTCACTTCATGGAGCATGGAGAAATTGTCCTCCACGACGGCGGTTTCGCCGATGACCACGCTGGTCGCATGATCGAACAACAACGCCTTGCCGAGCCGGGCGCCCGGATGGATGTCCACCGCGAAAACCTCCGAAATCCGGCTTTGCAGATAGAGGGCCAGCGGTTTTCGGTCGCGTGTCCAATAATAATGCGCGACACGATAGGCCTGAATCGAATGAAATCCCTTGAAAAACAGGAGAGGCACGGAGTAGCCGCGACAGGCCGGGTCGCGTGTCACGACGGCTTCGATATCCGCGCGAATGGCCTCGCCGATGGAGGGATCGCCGGCGAAGGCATCGTCAATCAGGTCGCGCAATGTCACGGAAGGCACGGTGTCGCTGCCGAGTTTACTGGCCAGCAGATAACTCAACGCATCCTCGAGCCTTTTATGGTTCAACACGACCGAATAGAGGAAACTTGCCAGCATGGGTTCGTTTCTTGCCTCTTCGGCCGCTTCCGCCCGGATAGTTTCCCAAATCGGATCGTTCTTTTTTGAGGTCATGAAAAGTCCTTCATGTTCGGGTTCATGTTTTTTTCTGCTTCAAACGCCTCGTAGGACAGACTGTCTAGTCTGTCCTATCTGTCTGTCTGGCCAAGGTGAAATCTTTCTGGACAGGCTGGACAGCCTGTCCTACCCTTCGAAAATCTGCTACTTTGGA
>DAOTMJ010000001.1:312469-401997 GCA_035450225.1 Candidatus Hydrogenedentota bacterium | reverse complement strand
TGTTAAGTCTGTCCGTTTGTCTGGCCAAGGTGAAACTTTCTGGACAGGCTGGACAGCCTGTCCTACCCTTCGAAAATCTGCTACTTTGGACAGACTGTTAAGTCTGTCCGTTTGTCTGGCCAAGGTGAAACTTTCTGGACAGGCTGGACAACCTGTCCCACTTTATTTCCTATACTTTATGAAAGTAAACAATTTTTCTGGTAGTTTTATTCACTTTTCACGATCCTGCAACGGCACGCTGTAGTTCTTCGATGGCGGCGGCGATGCGCGCACGGATTTCGAGCAGCGTTGTCGGATTTTCGTTGTAATTCGTGTGGCTTTCGGCGATTTCCGGACCGAACCGGACGAGCGGCCCGGCCTTTTGAAGCAATTCGTCCGGTACCTTGCCTTTGGCGTTTTCGACAAGGTTCTGCAACAAAAATAGGTATTCGTAATCCTCGATGCCGTCGCGCACGATTTCGAGGCGGATCGAACTGAGCGGCGTTCCGTCCGGCCCCGGATAAATCAAATACCCGCATCCGTTGTGGCCCGGCTGGCGGTTGTAGGGAATCCATGGAACTTCCGGCCAACGCTGATCGCCAGCGCAGTTCAAATCCCAATGGGTGGTTCCCCAATAGAGGAAACCCTCGGCCTTGTATTTGAAGCACATCCAGAACATCATGCGGTAATCAATCGGCGGAAATTCGATCATGATGCCGGGACGTCCCCACACCGTATAAAACCACAACCGGTCGCCTTCGGCCATGCGTTCGGCCAGAATTTTTTCGTCGAATGAATCAATGGTCGGGCACCAGATGTCCACCGCGCCGAACAACGCGTCTTCCGGCGCGCTGGTTTCGAGGCGCGGCCATTCGGGAACGACTGTCTTGATCCAATTGTTCATCTCGACCATTTGGGGAATGCGGTGGCGTTGCATGACAGCCACCTCGTCCATGCTGTAGAGAAGGACCTTGTCGGCCCAGCCTTTTTCCTGCAGCAGGGCGCGCGTGGCTTGGATTTTCTCCGCGGCGGCAGCCCGATCCGCTTCGGGCAGGTAATCGGGCACATCCACAAAAAACACATTCTGCCCGTTGGCCATCAGATACTCGAAATCCTCAAGCAGATTTCCGCCATCCGGAGGGAACGTTTTGATGGGCGAGATGCGATGGTCGAGATGCATCTGATAAAACCGTTTTCGGACTTCGAACGGCGTTCGATCCGGATACCGGTAAAACGCCTTCAGCATGCCCTCGTTCATCCACATAGAGACCTTGAAGTTTGGTTTTTCGGGTATGGCAAAATCCCATACATGTACAGTTATTGGAACATCAAGGGGAGGGCATTCATCGGCTTCTATACGGACAATTCCCTCGTAATCGCCCGCAGCCGTGTTTTGGTTTGCGAAGACCGTTACATAATACGGCTGGACGTCTTGGCTGGCAGGGATATCCACGGGGTCATTGGGAAACAAGACATCCGGATACTCGCCTGTTTTCGGAACATGCCAGTTGTATTCGGGAGGCCCAATGGTGACATATCCGACCCGTGCGACCGAGACGTCATTTGTGGAAATGACGCCGCCCTCTTTTCGTTTCAGGTCTTCGGGAATTATGACGCGAAGGTTCTTCAGGTCTCTGAAGAGGGGCACGACAAGGATTTGAACAGCCTCCCGCTCGTTTCGGCAGAGGGATAGGGCGGCCGGTTTGGGCGCGGGTGTGCCGATGACATAGGCGGTCTGGGCCGTCTCGTCCTTGAAGAATTTCTTGAGTGTCGTATCCGGGAAGGCCCCGAATTCGGTGAGAGTTGGGGGTGAATAGCACAACGCGACGCCCCGCGCGAACACATGTTTGAGTTGTTCGCCGGTGGTTTCAAGCGCCTTCAAGGCCGCGCGTCGTTCATCGGGCGTGGCCTCTTCACGGGCAATGGTCGCGCGCAATTCTTCGAGCCGGGCGTTCCATGCCTGTTCGGCTTCGGCACAGGCCGCCTCGAGGCGTGTCCGCGCCGGGGAAGCGGGAATGCGTTCCAGCATGTAACTCTTTCCAACTATGGCCCGCTCGACGGCGATATCTATTGGCGCTTGGGGGTCGAGATCCCATTTCTTTTCCTCACGGCTGACAACCGCGCCCTGGCCGATATCGAGGAGGCTCGCGACCAGCCTGTATTCGCCCGGATACAATGCGGGGAACTCGAATTCGAACTGCTGGAAATCAAGCGCCCCGAAACGGCCCACAATGGAACGCGTGATGGCCAGCCCGTTCGGCGTGTAGACGGCGATATTCGCTTCGAGACGCCTCGGACGATACCAATTGTTGGTGATTTGGCCCTTGACCGTATTCGAGCCGATATGGACTCCGGTGATTTCGTCGAGATAGACATTGGGAATCTGGGCCGGGGACGGCAGGGCTGGCGGCGTGAACGGCGCGCCGAAAAAACATCCGGTCAATTGGGGATCGTGCGAAATCATCGGCCACGGCATCAGCGACGCATCATAAGCTCCATCCAGGGTAAGGCAATAGATACGCCGATCCTTGCTGGTAAACACGATGTCGGTCTTGCCGTCGGCATCCAGATCGCCGATTGCGGGCGTGGTAATCACCTCGGTTTCCGACGGAAACGACCATTCCTCCTGGCCGTTTTCGTCCAGACACATCAGGCGCTTGGAACGGGAACAGACGAGGATCTCCAGGCGCTGATCGCCGTCCACGTCGCCAATGGCGGGTCCCTGCACGACGCCCCCCCCCACATCCACGGACCACAGCGCCTTTCCATCGCGCAACCGGTGGACATGCCCCGTCCCGCCCTGTCCGGTGCCGTCCGCGCAGACGATGTCCAAGCGGTTCCGTTTGTCGAAATCCGCCAGCGCGATGCCGTTGGCCTGATCGATCGAGGACTTGCCTTCCCAACGCCATTTTTCGGCGCCGGTGATCGCATCGCGGACGATGACCTGAAAATCCTCGGTCACGGAGACGACATCCAAATCGAAATCCGCGTCAATCAATCCGATTGCCGGCGTCGAACGGCGTTCCTTGCGCGGGCCGGGTTCGTTGAACGACCAGACGACCTTTCCCGCGGGGTCGAATGCGGTTTCGGCGCCGCCGCCGAAGGTCGCGAAGATCAGCCGTTTTTTGGCCCGGGCATCGAACAGGAACGCGGGGATGCCCCGGATGGGCCCGTCGCCCTGGAAATGCCAGCGCTCCTGGCCGCAATCGTCGAAACAATACAGCATACCGTTGTCGCCTCCCACGACGATTTCGGCCCGGTAATCGCCGTCAATGTCGGCGACCAGCGGCCCGCTGTAATCGAAGGAATCCGGCAGCATCGTGCGCCAGACCATTTGCCCCAAACGGTCCAAGCACCCCACCACGCCGCCTTTGCTGGCAAAAAAGATTTCCTTGCCCCCGTCGCCGTCAATGTCGAGGGCCGACGGCGAAGCTTGCAATCCGTCATTGCTCAGATCATCGAGGCGGTAATCCCACAACAGTTCGCCCGTGCAACTCAGGCATAGAATGCGTTTGTCGCGCGACGCGCACACAATCACTTCCTGTTTGCCGTCATTGTCGAGATCCGTGAAAATCGGCGAGGCGTAAATTTTGCCCCGGGTCTCGAACGACCATTTGAGTCGCGGTTCGGCGGCATCGGCCTGAACCGCGCACAACATACACACTCCCATCGCGATCAGCCGTTTCATATCCACTCTCCTTTTGATTTTTTCGAGATCATAAGCAATCCCCGGCGCCCGCGCAATTCGACAGGGCGTTAGCATTCACATGCCTAGGCCGGAATCGCATGTCAGGTTGCACGATCCGGGCGTCGTGATGTATTGTTGCTTTGTGTGCGGTCGGCCATGCGTGCGGATGGCCGTAGTTTTGCGTAGCCGGGATCCATTTTTCGCGGGCGGGCTGCCCGTAACCGGGCCCATTGCTGGCACGATAACCATGGACAACCCCCCAGACAGGATAGTGCGGTCATGAAAACAGCCAAGTTGATTCTCGATGGACAGACGTATGAGTTTCCGGTGATTGAGGGTTCGGAAGGCGAACGCGCCGTGGACATTTCCGCCCTGCGCGACATGAGCGGCGTGGTGACCTACGATCCCGGATTCGGCAGCACCGCGGTCTGTAAAAGCGCCATCACGTTCATTGACGGGGACAAGGGGATTCTGCGTTACCGGGGATATCCCATCGAGGAACTGGCCTTGCGCGCCAAATTTCCGGCCGTGGCGTATCTGCTTATCTACGGGCATCTGCCCAGCGCGCGCGAGTATGCGGACTGGCGCCGCAAACTGACGATTCACAGTTATATCCACGAGGACATGCTCAAGTTTTTCGAGGGGTTTCCCCCGCTGGCGCATCCGATGGCGATTTTGTCCGCGATGGTCGCGTCGCTTTCGGCCTACTATCCGAATTTCGACGAGCACGAGGACGTGGATCTGAACATTGTGCGCCTGATAGCGCAGGCCAAGACCATCGCGGCGTATTCGTACAAGAAATCGATCGGCGAGCCGCGCATCTACCCGCGCACGGAGTTCAGTTACTGCGCCAATTTTCTGCGGATGATGTTCGCCACGCCCGCCGAGGAGTATGTCGTGCCGGACGTGCTCGAGGATGCGCTCAATCTCCTGCTGATCGTTCACGCCGATCACGAGCAGAACTGCAGCACGGCCACGGTGCGCACGGTATGCAGCAGCAAAGCGAACCTGTTCGCGGCGGTATCGGCGGGGATCAGCGCGCTTTGGGGGCCTTTGCACGGCGGCGCGAACCAGGCCGTCATCGAAATGCTCGAACGCATCCAGCGCGACGACAACGACTACCGGAAATTCATCGCGCGGGTAAAGGACCGCAAGACGCGCCTGATGGGTTTTGGGCACCGCATCTACCGGAGTTACGATCCGCGGGCGAAAATCCTCAAGGCCTCGATGGACCGGGTCCTGAACACGCTCGGCATCAACGATCCCTTGGTCGAACTTGCCAAAAATATTGAGGAAGCGGCGCTGAAGGACGATTTCTTTATCGAGCGCAAGCTGTATCCGAACGTGGATTTCTACAGCGGCATCCTGTATCGCGCGATGGGCATTCCGACTGACATGTTCACGGTCATGTTTGCGCTTGGCCGTATTCCCGGCTGGATAGCGCACTGGCGCGAGCAGAACCAGATGCCCGGCCAGAAAATCTACCGTCCGCGCCAAATTTATACCGGTCCGAATATGCGGCCGTACGAACACCGCGATGAAATCGGCACATGACGCGCGCCCGATCGCATGCCAATAATCCACATTGTCCGGTTTCGCGTGGCCCGTTGCGTGTTTGACATCTTCCCCGTCGTGCTTTAGACTCCGGGCAACATCGTTCGTGGCGGCGGAACGCCATGTTTACAAGGAGCCAATACCATGATTTTATTGACGGGCGGCGCGGGGTATATCGGCGCGGTGGCGGTGCGCGAGTTGCTGGACAAGGGATTCGCGGTACGCGTGCTGGACAAATTTCTGTACGGCTCGTATCCGTTGGACGCGGTGAAAAATCAGGTCGAAATCGTTGAGGGCGACATCTGCGATTTGGATGAAAGCGTGCTCGACGGTGTCAAGGGCGTGATTCATCTGGCGGGGCTGAGCAACGATCCAACCGCCGAATTCAACCCGGAGGCCAACCACCGGATGAACACGGTCGCGACACAAACGATCGCCGAGGCGTGCAAGCGGCGCGGCATCAAGCGGTTCATCTTCGCGTCGAGTTGTTCGGTGTACGATCGGGGTCTGATGGCAGAGGACATCTTGCAGGACGAGACCTCGCCGCTCGAACCGCGCGCGGCCTATGCAACGAGCAAATTCGCCGCAGAGCAAATCCTGCTCAAATTGGCGGACGACACCTTTCAACCGACGATTCTTCGCCAAGGAACGGTGTACGGCTGGAGCCCGCGCATGCGCTACGATCTCGTGATCAACACGTTCGTGAAATCGGCCTTCGAGGATCGCAAACTGACGGTGCATTGCGGCGGGGAAATGTGGCGGCCGCTGGTGGACGTGACGGATGTGGCAAAGTGCTATCTGGCCTGCCTTGAAGCGGACTTGGGCGTGGTCGGCGGGCAGATCTTCAATCTTTCGCACAAGAACTACCGCATTCTCGAATTGGCCCACTGGGTCAAGAAGGCATTGCAGGATATTGTTGATATAGACATTGTGGTCGAGTACGGCAGCCAGCGCGGGCGCAGTTATCGCGTATCCACCCGGAAAATTGAAACGGCGCTCGGCTTTCGCCCGATCGTCTCGGTCGAGGATTCCGCGCGCGATATGGCGCTCAAGGTCAAGGCGGGCATCAACGCGGATTTTGCCAATCCAAAGTATTACAACATCCGCTGGCTCGAATTGTTGCTTGAAATGCAGGCCCATTTGCGGCGTCTTGGAAACATTTTCTAATGCGGGTCCTGGTAACCGGCGCAAAAGGGCAACTCGGCACGGAAGTCTGCGCCGCCTATGCGGACGTGGAGTTGATTTCCGTTGATATCGATCGCGTGGACTTGCGCGACACGGATGCGGTGCATGCGCTGATCGCGGACGAAACCCGGCCGGACCTGGTCGTCAATACCGCCGCGGCGCACAACGTGCCGGAATGCGAGAAAGATCCCGCCACGGCCTTTGCCGTGAACGCGGCGGCCGTGCGCGCGATGGCCGCCGCTTGCCGCGCGTGCGGCGCGCGCATGGTGCATATCAGCACCGATTATGTGTTTGGATCGGGAGGCAAACGCCCCTATGTCGAAACGGATCTTCCCGCGCCGCTGAACGTGTATGCGGCGAGCAAGTTGGCCGGAGAATTCCTGCTGGCCGCGGAATGTCCCGATCATGTCATCCTGCGCACGGCGGCCCTGTACGGCCATGCGCCTTGCGTGGCCAAAGGCGGCAAGAATTTCGTGCAACTCATGCTCCACTTGGCCGCGACGCGCCCGGAGATCCGCGTGGTCACGGATGAGATCACCACACCCACCTACACGCGCGCGCTTGCCGCGCAAATCCGGCTGGTGGCCGAAAAGGGCAAACCGGGTCTGTATCACGCCACGTGTAACGGCGAGTGCTCATGGTATGACTTTGCCAAAGCCATCTTCGAGGAAACGAACACGTCCGCGAACCTCCTCCCGGCGACATCCGCCGATTTCCCGTCGCCCGTCAAACGCCCAAACTATTCGGTCCTGTGCAACAAACGCTTGCAGGATCAAGGGATTGATATCATGCCGCATTGGCGCGATGCCCTGCGGGCCTATGTACGCGCGGAACAAGACGCCCGTTGAGAAGGTGTGGACACCGTGGACGTGGTGAACCCTGCGGACTTCGCCCGAAAGATGCACCGCTTCTTGAGCCCATCTCGTCCATGAGACAAGCCGGAAGTTTTCCGCTTTGCCGCCGAATTTCGGTTGTTGGAAGGACAGACTACACGCCCGGCGTAATCTTTCCGAGGATGGCGGCATGGCGGGCGCCGGTGGCTTGGGGCACATTGGCGGGCGTGCCGCAAATGGTTTCATTGCCCAAAATGGCGAAGGCCACGGCTTCGCGCGCGATGGACGGTATGCCATATTGTTCGCTCGTGCGGACAGTCGTGTTGGGCAGCCCTTCGCGAATGCCCGCGAGAAGGGTTTTGTTGTACGCGCCGCCCCCGCTGACGACGACACGCGCAATGTCGTATTTGGGCTTGATGAACCGGTCGAATGCGTTGACGATGCTTTTGGCAACGGCCGCCGTCACGGTGGCGACGAGATTCTCGTAGGGTTGGCTTTTCCGGCTCATCAGCGCGTCGCGCAAATAGACTTCGATGCCGAATTCTTCCCGTCCGGTGCTTTTAGGCGGGGATTGATCGAAATAGGGATGGCTCAGAAGATAATCGAGGAACTCCTCGATAACGACACCTTCGGCTGCGGCCTTGCCGTCGGTGTCCATGTTTTCCTCGCCGCGCGTCAACAGCCCCACCGTGCCGTCAATAATCATATTTCCAGGGCCTGTGTCGAATGCGAGAATATCGTCGAAATTCGGCGTAACCACGGTTACGTTCGCGATTCCCCCGATGTTGAGGCACACAATCGAGCGATCCGGCCGGGCAAACAATACCCAGTCTGCATAGGGAACCAGCGGGGCGCCTTGTCCGCCGGCCGCCATGTCGCGCGTTCGGAAATCGGAAATGACCGGCAGTCCGGTTCGTTCGGCGATAATCGCCGGCTCGCCGATTTGAAGCGTGCCATGGGGTTTTTCACCCCGGGGGGGCACATGAGCGACCGTATGGCCGTGTGATGCGACGAAATCAATGGTGCAGCCCGCCTCTTTCGCCACGGGAAACATCGCGAGCACCGCATCGGCGAAACGCGATCCCAATTCAAAATTGAGCAGGCAAATATCCTGCGCGGTCAGTTGTGGACTCAGCAGGCGATTACGCAAATAGGACGGATACGGGAACTGGAGCAGTTTGATGAATTTGAGATGCAGGCTGTCGCCGGTCCCCTTGATGCGCACGAGCGCCGCCGAAATGCCATCGCAGGACGTGCCGGACATCAAACCGACGGCAAACCGCATTGGTTTGTTACGAATTGCGTTCAAGTCCATTTCAGTGCAACCTCGCGAGTGCAGCCATGGCAAAATAATGTTTCAATATACCGCTATATGTCGCGCCTGCGCTCGCCATTCCGCGCGCGCCGTCTTGGCACAAACCCACTCCGTGGCCGCGTCCGCCGCCCGTAAACACAAACGCATCGGGGGAACCCGGCCTTCCTTGCGCCTCGACCATAAACATAGCACTGTTCAGACCACCAAATGCAAGTCGGATGTCGAGATCCTTTCGCACGATCTCCGATTTCTTGGTCCCAATGATTTTTACCCATTTCAGGCGGCCGCTGACGCCGCGGTCGCCTGTTTCGATGGCCCGAACCGGTCCGACCGGATATCGCTTGTTGACGATATCGGTCAGTTCTTTGGCGGTCATTCGCTTTGTCCACCGGAACGATTCGCGATTTCCGGCGCAATAGGCCGCCGGTGTGCTTTTAAGCCATTTTGCCCATCCATGGGATTCGGGCCCGTTTGGGGCGGGATTCGCCTTCGGGGGAAAATCGGGCACACCGCGCAACGCGTTGTTCGGTGGTCCCGACCAGACGGTATCGTTGTGCTCGGTCCATCCGCCGCAATTGGCCGAAAAAACGGCGGGAACCACCCGGTCTTCCGCCACGAGCACCATGCCGCGGGTGGCCGCCACCGCGTCATCCGTGGTTTTTTGGCGTCCGTTATCGCCGCCGTAGGCCCGGCAATGCTCGTTTCCGCAAAAGTCGAAGCCTTCCAGGGCGTGTTTGCCGCCGAGTGCGGCGACCACCTCGCTCCGCGCGGCAACGGCTTGGGCCTTGAGTGCTTCGGCGGGCCACCCGGCCGGCATTTCCGCGGGCAATACACCGGCCAAGTACGATTCAAGGGCGATGTGTTCATAGAGTTCGAGTTGCGCATCCGGCCCGATACGAATTTCCAGCGATCCCCGGTACGTGCGGTCTTTTTGTTGATTTTTCCAGAATCCGACATCAATACCGGCGACACGCACGGGCGCATTGGAGTGGAATCGTGCCGGCGCATCCGTCATGCAAATTTCCCTGCCCCGTGAATCCCTGAAATGGATTTTGCCCCGGCCTTGGACGATCGTTTCCGGCAGAATCCATGCCCAGACGCTTTGCTTTTCGAGCGCAGCCTTGAGCGCTTTGGCTTTGTCCAATGTCGGCTGGCAGCCTATGGAAACCCACCAGTTACGGTTATCGGCCGATTGGCCGGATTCCAGTTTCCACACCCGCCCGAACGGGAGGATGTCCGTTGCATAACCCTGGCTTTTCCATTGGGCGGCATATTGGCGGGCTTCCGATAATTGGCCAGGGGGGAATGTTTTTGCAAAGAGCCGAAACCGCTGAACGGCCCGATGAGCGCCGCTCGCCTGAACCGTATAGGCGCCCGGCGGCAATGGTTTTCGATTGCCCTCGATAACAAGAGGCTGATCCGCATGGACGATTAGTTCTTTTCGTGCCGCCGCCAGTTGGATCGTAAGTGTGTTCGATTCGGAGGTTTCCTCGCCTTTGACGCCGAAGGCCGTTGTGAGCGTAAACAGGACGAGCGCCACACAAATCGGAGAAGGATTTGGAAACAGAATTTTCATGCCTCAGAAATTCTCCAATGCCTGGCGCAAGTTTCCATTTGCCCGGGCAAGAATGGCCTGCGCCGTTGCGAGATCACAAAAGCGGCGAGCCATGAGAACGGCCGCCGCTAGGTTGCCGCCCGCGTCCGCCAAACAGGTTTTCGCCCGTTCCCGATCACATGGTGCGAGTGCGGCCACAATGTTTTCGGCGCGCTTGCGCAATTTGTCGTTGACCGGCCGCATTCCAATCATCAGGCCATCATGAACGCGGCCATTCAACGCCATGGCGCCGGTTGATATGATGTTCAAGACCATTTTCGTTGCCGTGCCGGCCTTCAGGCGGGTCGAACCCGCCACCACTTCCGGACCGGTTTCGACGACGATACGGACGTCGGCGGCATTTGTTTCGATCGGATTGCAGGCGATAATCGCGGTACGGGCGCCGGCTTGCCGTGCCTCATCCAGCGCGGCCCGCACATAAGGCGTCCGGCCTGAAGCCGTAATTCCCACGACAAGGTCGTTCGCATGGACGGGCGGGCGCATGGCGGCCATGTCGGTTCGCGCCTGCGCCGTGTCGTCCTCCGCGCCCTCGACGCTTTCCCGAATTGCCCGGTCGCCGCCGGCGATAATCGCGACCACTTGATCGGGCGGCGTGCCGAATGTCGCCGGACACTCGGAAGCGTCGAGCACGCCCAGGCGCCCGCTGGTTCCCGCGCCCACATAAATTAGGCGACCGCCGGATCGGATGGCCTCGGCTGCCATTTCAACGGCTTTGGCCATGGCCTCGGACGCCTTTTCAACAGCCCGCGCGACACCCGCATCTTCCGCGATCATGAGCGCCACCATTTCTCGCGCGGGGAGCGTGTCAATGGATCGGGCCGCCGGCAGCCTTCGTTCGGTGGTTGCGTCATCCCTTCTTTCCGGGGCCACAGCCTCCGTGATCCACGCCGGCAAAGGTCCGTCGAGGGCCGCCATGCGAAACGCCGCGGCATGACCGCGCAACGGCGGAAGCAGCGGCTTGGCCTGTGGCCAGCATGCGGAAAGGGCGTGGCAATAGGCGTTCCTGAATAGCGCCGAACCCTCGAACAGGCCGCCTAGGATGAAGACCGGCGTGCTGGATGGCAAATCCAGTTTTTTTCGCGCGGCCAGTGTTTGCTGCACAAGGCGAAGGGCCTGTTCCTCGACGCATTGCGCCGCCACGGCGTCGCCTTCGGCGGCCAGTTTGTCCACAATGCGCGCCAACGCCGCAATTTCGTGTTTTCGCGCCTTGGAGGAAAAAAGGACAAGGTCGTCAAAAGAGGTCAAACCGGGTTCGCGCCATAGTTCGGAGGCCAGACGCGTCGGTCGGCCCGTGCCATCCACCGCGCGCGCGGCGGCTTGCAGGGCGGAAACAGCCACGGCATAAGCGCTGCCCTCGTCGCCGAAAATGCGTCCCCGCCCGCCGATGCGAATTTCACGGTACGGGTTGAAATCCCAAGCCAGCACGCTGGAACCGGTTCCGGCGATTGTCAGGACGGCGGTTTCGTTTTCCGCATTGGCCAGCAAGAGGGGATGTAAATCGTCGGCAATCCGGACACGGCCTCCCGTTTCCTCCGCCACGGCATGAGCAAGCGCGGTGCGTATCTGCATGCGTCCGGCGCCCGCAATCGCCGCCACAATCAAGTCCGGTTGATCATTCGAGCACGAATGAAACAAGCGGAGGATCATGTCTCTGCCGTGTTCGATGCCGTGTTCGATGAGATTGCAGGGTCCGGCCGCCATTTCGCGGAGCAACGTCCCCGCCGCATCGTAAAGACCGGCGCGCAAGCCCGTTGCGCCGCCGTCGCAGGCCAGTATGAGACCGCCGCCTCGTCCTTTTTTCGCCGACATGCACCAAACTCCCGGTGAAATGCGTCTTCTTGACGTAAGCATCGTATCACGCACGGACTTCAAACCGAAAGAGAAACCCGATGAACGCTGAAATCGTGGCCACGCTCGCGTTGCTTATGGCGGCCCGAAACGCATTTGTGGCCCTCAATCGTCTGGCCGCATCGGCCCGACAGATGGGGTTGTCGCTGGCCGAATTGTGTGAACAGCCGCCAATGGAGCGCACTCGGAATGCATCCGTCTGCGGAAGCGTCGTTGCCTCGGCCGTGGCGCGCTTGAGCGCGGAGGATTTGGAAAAGGCAAGAGCCATTCTCAAGCGGTCGGCCGCCCAAGGCATTTGGATGGAAAACCGGGGGGCGGAAGGTTATCCGGAGATTCTGGACCGGCGCATGGGTGAAGCCGCGCCGCCGATTTTATTTGGGAAAGGCGAACAGTCGCTTCTCAAGGATGAAATGGCGGCGATTGTGGGCACGCGAACGCCCTCGGAAAGAGGGAGCGCCCTTGCCGCCGACTGTGCGTCTTGGATGGTGCGCCACGGGATCGCCGTTGTCAGCGGCGGCGCCAAAGGCGTGGATTCCGCCGCGCATGAAAACGCGATTGCCGCGGGCGGTCGCACGCTGGCCGTGCTTCCGCAAGGGCTGTTGGTGCATGCCGCTTCACGGGCGATGACCGCCGCAATGGCCGAAGGAAAAGCCGTATTGATCAGTCCCTTCCCTCCCACTGCGCAATGGGCGACCCATGCCGCCATTATGCGAAACGCCATTATCGCCGCTTTTGCGCGATGCGTCTGCGTTGTCGAACCATTTCGTGAGGGCGGAAGCGTCCGAACGGCACGTTTTGCGCTCAGCCGGGGAATACCCGTCTTCGTTGCGGCTCCTCCGGTGGACAATGCAGCCTGCGATCACCTGATCAAGGCCGGCGCGCAATCATTGCTGACGAGCGGCGGGGAGTTGGATCTCGACGCCTTGAAAAGGGCCTGGAAACAGGAGACGGGAGGAAAATCGCGCAGGGAACAACTTCTCTTGCCTTAACGGCGCGCGGATCGGGATCCCCGGCCTTTCCGGTTTGCGCGCAGGGAAATCAATCGGACGGCGTTTCTTCGCGGATGGTTTCTATTTCGCTTTGCAACTGCGAACTTTCCCTTGTCAATTCCACGAAGGTGAATTTTTCGCGGATTAGACAATAGGTGCCCGCGGCGATGATGGGAACCAGGTTCAGAACATAAATCACAATCGAGAAGGTGAGGGCGGTGGAAATGGTCATGCCGGGGACAAGCATCATCAGCGCGATGACGATGGGATACTGGAATTGTCCCAGGAAACCAGGCGGACCGGGCAGGCTGATGAACACCGCCAGCAGCACTTCCATGACGAACGGCATGTACCACGGGAAATCAATGTGGAACGCGTACATCGCGCTTACCATGGTCACGACGAAAGTCCCCCACGTCAATAACGAAAAAGCGATCGCTTTCGCCATATCCGACGCCGATCGGAAAACATGTAGTCCGTCCGCGAAATTCTGAAGGATTCCGTGCACACGGGTGGCCAGTCGTTTCGAGACGAATCCTACGCAGGCATCGGAAATGCGCAAGACCAGTTTCTGGTTCACATACAGAAGAACGAGCACGGCGACCATGGCCACGAGCACGAAAAGCATCTTCACCTCGATGCTTTGCACCACTTCGGCGGAAAAACGGAGTTCCGTTCCGAAAACGGACGCGGGGATGACGACCGTGCCTTCGGGCTTGTAGGAAAAAATCGTGACGAAAATCACCGCCGCCAATCCGAAAAGATCCGTGACGCGGTCCAGCGCCACCATGGCGAACGCCTTGCTGAAGGGCAGGCCCGCCAATTTGCCCAGGACGACGGCTCGAACGACTTCGCCCAGCCGCGCCGGCAGGACGAAGTTGGCCATGAATCCGATTTGCGTGGCGCTGAACATGTGGCGGAACGACACGAATTTGGCCGTTCGGACGATATAACTCCAGCGTTGGACACGCGTGAAGAAGCCCAGAACGATAAAGGCCAGCGAGATGCAAAGCCACACCGGCGATACGCCGCGCAAGGCATCGCGTATCTCGGCCGGATTGGTGTCGCGAAAGAGAAACCATAGCAGGCCTATTCCGATGGCCAGCCCGATGATTGCCTGGATATAACGTTTCATGGAATCGAATCGTACCCGTTCAAGTGGAGGGAGTATAGCAGGCAAATCGCCGTTTGCACTAACACACCGCCATCCCTGCTTCCATGCCCCCTTTCACGATTCGATTCAAGGTCTTTGGAACGGCGGCCTTTGAGCAGTTATAATGAATTCAGCGCAGGCGCCAAGAGAAAATACTGAATTGCCTGCCACGACGACAATAGGGAGATGAATGCGATGAAGAGACATTCCCGGCGCGAATTTCTGAAAAGGGGTGCGATGATGGGCGGCGCGATGGCATTGGGGCCTTTGGGCGCAGCGACGGCACAGGAGGCGTCAGCGCCGCCGATGTGTATCGCCCGTTGGAAAGGCGCGGCGGCGAACACGCCCGAATCCATCCAGGCAATGGCGATTCAGTTGACCAAAGAGGCCATGGCCGGACTCGGCGGGATGGGGCGTTTCGTGAAAAAAGGGGATGTGGTGTGGGTAAAACCCAACATGGCGTGGGATCGCGCGCCGGAATTTGCCGCGAATACCAACCCGGATGTCGTGGGCACGCTGGTACGGTTGTGTTTCGAAGCGGGCGCGAAGACGGTCAAGGTCGGCGACATGACCTGCAACGACAACAAGAAAGCCTACCCCGCCAGCGGCATCGAAGCCGCGGCCAAGGCGGCGGGCGCCGAAGTGGTCTATCTCGATGAGAACCGATTTCGGGAAGTCGAAGTCAAGGGCAAGCGCCTCGACAAATGGCTGGTCTATCCGGAAATTATCGAGTCGGATCTCGTCATCAACGTGCCGATTGTCAAGCACCACACCATTTCGAAGGCAACCCTCTGCATGAAGAACTATATGGGCGTCATTGCGGGCAAGCGCGCGCAATGGCACCAGGATCTTTCCACGTGCCTGTGTGACATCACGGCATTTATGAAACCGCGGCTCTGTGTGTTGGACGCGATCCGCATTCTTACCGCCAATGGACCGACCGGCGGCAACCTGGACGATGTCAAGCGAATGGATATCGTCGCGGCAGGCACGGACATTGTCGCATTGGATGCCTTCGGCGCCGAATTGCTCGGCCATAAGCCCGAAGACATCCAATCGGTTGCAGCGGGTTTCAAGGCGGGTCTTGGACAGATGGATTATCGAAAATTGGCGCCCAAGGAACTCGAAGTCGCGTGAACCGCAAGCCGTTTGCGAAGAAGATCGTCTGGGCGCGACGGATAGTCCAAATTGTTTCGCTCGCGCTGTTCTTCTGGCTGTTCTGGGCCGCGCGCCTGTATGAAGGCCGGCCGGCCAGCCCATGGTTGCGCGTTTATTTCGATCTGGATCCGCTGGCGTCGCTGATCACATGGCTGGCCGGGCATGAACTGCGCACCGTTCCCATTTTGGCGATAGCGACGGTTGTCGTGACCATTCTATTGGGCCGGGTTTTCTGCGGCTGGATTTGTCCGCTGGGCGTGGTGCACAACGCGGCGACGTGGTTCCGCGCGAAAATGCGCAGGAACAAGCGTCCGCCGCGCGATGCGTGGTCGCCGTGGCAGCGCGCCAAGTATTACCTGCTGGCGGGATTGCTGGGCATGGCGCTGTTCGGCGGTCATTGGGCCGGGGTCTTCGATCCGATGCCTCTGCTGTTCCGCGCGACGACGACGGCTCTCTATCCTGGCGCTCAATATACCATCGAGGACGCTTCGACGGCCGTGTACCAGTCCGATCCGCATCTGGGGCCGGTGCATCTGACCTCGGCGACGGAGCCGGTCTATGGTTTCATGCGCGACCATGTGTTCAAGGCCAAGCGGCAAACCTATTGGGGTGCGGATCTCATCTTCCTTCTGTTCGTCGCGATTGTTCTATTGAATCTGTACCGTTCCCGGTTCTGGTGCCGATACGTGTGTCCTCTGGGCGGTCTGTTGGGCCTGTGCGCCCAACGCCCGGTGCTGCGATTGAAAAGCCACGACAACTGCACCGAATGCGGCTTGTGCGCCCAACAATGCCCCGCGGCCGCCAGCCCTGAAAAACCGGGCGCATGGCGCGCTTCGGAGTGTTTCGGTTGTTGGAACTGCGTGGCGGCATGCAATCGGGGTGCGCTGGATTTCACATGGTCGTTGCCGTGGCCGGCGCCGTCCAAGGCGAAACTGGATTTGTCCCGCCGTGCCCTTTTGTCGGCGGGGATGGGTGGAGTCGGTGGACTTGTCATGTTTCGCTTGTCGCCCCAGGCGCAGGGCATTTCATTCAATCCTGAATTGATCCGTCCGCCCGGCGCACGCAATGAACGGGCCTTTTTGCAGCGTTGCCTCAAGTGCGGGCTTTGCATGAAGGCGTGTCCGACGAACGGACTTCATCCCACGGGTCTCGAAGCCGGACTCGAAGGCATTTGGACGCCCATGATGGTCCCGCGCACCGGCTATTGCGAGTACAACTGCAACCTTTGCGGGCAAGTATGCCCGACCGGCGCCATTCAGGAACTCGCGCTGGACGAAAAGAAGAAGGTTCGCATGGGGCTTGCTGTCTTCGATACGACCCGCTGCCTCCCCTACGCCTTCAACCGGGAATGCCTGGTCTGCGAGGAGCATTGCCCGCTGCCCAAGAAGGCGATTTACTTCCTGCCGGCGGAAGTGCGCCAACGCGACGGTTCCACGATTACGCTGAAACAGCCCCACGTGGACGCGGATCTCTGCACGGGATGCTGCATCTGCGAGCATGTGTGCGTGTTCAAGGATCGCGCGGCCATCCGCGTCACCAGCGCCAACGAAAGCCGTCATTCCGGCAACAAGGCCATCCTGACCGGCAACACGGAAGAGGGCTGGGGCGAACCGGCGCCGGCGGAATCGGGCGGCGGCAATCCCTACGGTTCCTGAACCGAGACGGCGAACACGTCGAAACCGGATGCCTGCCGGATCTCAACCTCAATAAATTGACCTTGCGCCAAGCCATCGGCAGGCGCCACAAACACGCAACCGTCAACCTCCGGCGCCTCGCCGGGACTGCGCGCCATCCAAAGTCCCTGGACGTCATCGAAGGATTCCAGCAGAACGCGCGTGCGCGCGCCGATGCGGGAGACGTTGTATTGAGCCGAAATCGCTGATTGAAGATCCTGGACGTCTTGCCGTCTTTTTTCGCGGGTGTGTTTTCCGGGATGACGCGGCATGGCGTCGGCGGTCGTTCCTTCCTCGCGCGAGTAGGAAAACACGCCCGCCCATTGGAAGAAGTGTTCGCGAAGTCCTTCCAGCAGACGGCGATGTTCGGCGGCCGTTTCCCCCGGAAAACCCACAAGTATCGTGGTGCGCAATACGACATCCGGCATGGCCGATCGCAATTGCCCCAGCAAAGCGCCGAGGTCAAGATCCCACGCGGGCCGGTTCATCCGCCGCAAGACGCCGGCATCGAGGTGCTGCACAGGCATGTCGAGGTAATGAACGACCTTCGGGGTCGAGGCCATGGTTTCGATCAATTCACTCGTGATGCCGCCCGGATAGGCGTACAGGCACCGAATCCAGAAATCGCCTTCCAGAAGGGCCAGCCGGCGGATCAAATCCGGAAGGCGGCAATCGCCGCGATCGAGGCCGTACGCGGTAATATCCTGCGCAATAAGGTTGAGTTCGCGGACGCCTTGCTTCAGCAACGCCCTCGCTTCCTCGATCAGCGCCTCCGGCGGCACGGAACGGAACGGCCCTTTCATCGCGGGAATGGCGCAAAACGCACAGCGGTGATTGCAGCCGTCGGCAATCTTGAGATAGGCATAAGGCTTTGTGTCGAGCCGTTTGCGGGACAACGTTCCGTTGATTTCGACCAGCGGCGTTTCGCGCACGAGACAGGCCGGCGCATCTTCCGAACGAATCATGGCGGCCAGTTCGGCAAACTGCCCCACTCCGACAATGCCGTCAATTTCCGGAATCTCCCCGCGCAGATCGGCAGCGTATCGCTGGGCCAGGCAACCGGCCACGAACAGGCGGCGGGGATTGCCCGTCGTGCGTTTCATCTCGGCGACGGAAACGATGGTCTGCACCGATTGTTCCTTCGCGTCGCCGATGAATCCGCATGTCGTGATGACGACCGCGTCGAGAGGCGTCTCGCCGGCAAAGTTGTCCACGGCCAGCACCTCGCAGCCGCCCGATTCGAGCAGTCCCGCAAGATACTCGTTGTCCACCGTGTTTTTGTCGCATCCCAAGGTGATCAATCCGACACGCATAGATCCTCTATTCCGATATCGCCGACATAACCTGAGGAGGAAATTTTTCCAATCAATTATCGTCGTATGACGCCCGCGGCTTTGGAATTCCCGATCCTTCCCGGATCCGCCGGAAAAAACGGGACAGGATGTCGCCGCATTCGTCGGCAAGGAGACCGGGACGAACACGGGGACGATGATTGAAACGCGGGTCTTCGAGCAGGTTCATCAGGGTGCCGCACACGCCGGCCTTCGGATCGAAGGCTCCGAAATGGACCTCGGCAATGCGTGCCAGGATGATGGCTCCGGCGCACATCGGGCATGGCTCGAGCGTCACGTAGAGTTTCGCGCCCTCGAGACGCCAACTGCGGAAATGCGCGGCGGCCTGTGTGATGGCCAAGATTTCGGCGTGGGCCGTCGGATCCTGAAGGGTTTCCCGCTGATTGTGGGCTTTGCCGACGATGTGGCCGTCATGGACGATCACGCAGCCGACCGGCACCTCGCCGCATTCCAGCGCGCGTTCCGCCTCGCGCAGCGCGTAGCGCATGTGGCGCGAATCGTCGTCGAGCAGGGATCCATGCGTCATGCCCGCCATGGCCGCTCCCTGTTCTGGTGTTCCGCTAGACACTTGCGCGCGATGGCCGCGTCGGTGGCCACCTGAAAGTCGAACATGCCCACGCACAGGAAATCCGCGCCGTTTTTCAGCGCATAGGAGAAACCCTCTTCCGGCTGGATGGCCCCGGCGCCCAAAACCTTGAACGCAATCCACGGTTTCGTGACGGTTCTCATGATTTCGATCGTCTCTTCGGGCGTTTCCTCGAATACGCTGTCGTGGCGTTCCTTCGGCCCGGCCGACCAATATTGTTTGCTGTTGAACGTCTTCATATAGAAATCATTCGGGATGCCGGCTTTTTCGCAGGCGGCGACGACCTTGATGTCGTGCGCGCCGACGCCGGCAATTGCCCCGTTCGCCTGGATGTATTCGATTACCTTGGCGATTACGTCAAGCCGGTTTTGCCGCACCATGGCATCGCCGGTTTCGCCCTGAATCTGTACGCCCGTTGCGCCGAGGTCCAACGCAACCCGGGTATCCCACAACGGATCGGACAGCGTCGGTTTCACTTGCGCAATCCATTGCAGTTTTCCGCCTTCCTTTCCCCAATAGGCCTGCCAAATTCGCTGTGTGTTGGGATCGGTGCGGACAATGGCGGTGTTGATGCCCTGCGCTTCGCACAGTTTGAATGTCTCGAACACCTTTTCATCCGTGAAATAGTGTTTGAGCAGCGACGACACATAAATCAGGTCGCGGCTGTGCGCTATGCCGCTGATGAGGTTGCCGCCGCAAATCAGCCGGCTGATGGACACGTCCTTGATTGTGCCCATCGGCATCGTCTGTGGATTTGCGGGCGCAGAGGCCGGCGCGGCTTTCTCGCCGACATGCGCCGCAAGGGCCTTTTCCTCGAAGCCAAAGGCCAGCGCCGTGCCCGCCGAAGCCGCCAGCGATTTCTTGAGAAACCTGCGGCGGTTTACTTTTCGAGCCATTTTCATGCCCTCCCCGGATTTCGTTGATTCGCTCCGGCCGCGACCAGCCGCATGCCCAGCGCGCGGGCCTTCTTTTTGGCGCGCTCTTTCAAGACGGGACGCTGTTCGCCCGCGGCAAGGCCGATGAAAAGGACTCCGGCAGGCTTCGCGCCAAGCAGTTTCGCCACGTCTTTCAACAATTTGACCATTTTCGTCAAGGTCCGCGCCATGATGGCGGGAGCGGCGGATGATGCAACGATGACGGCCGGCTTGTTTTTTCGGGATGTGCGCGCCTTGGGCGCCGGCACGCCCCACGGCCAATAGGCATAGCACACAAGCCGCTCGATAAATCGCTTCGTGACCGCTGTGACCGTCCAAAAATTCATCGGTGAGCCGATAACGAGAGCGTCCGCCGCTTCGATCGAATCGAGAATCGCCCCCATCTCGTCATGTACGGCGCATTCGCCGCGTTTATCTCCGGGTTGCTGCGTGCAGGTCCGGCAGTTCGTGCAGAACTCGATGTGCCTGTCAATCAGGTAAATCTTCTCCGTTTCGGCCCCCCGATCCCGGGCGGAGGCAAGAATCTCGTCAACGGCCATGTCCACAACGCCGCCCTTGCGGTATGTTCCAACGATGGCGACGACCTTCACGATATTCCCTTTCCGTATTCGCGCAGGATGGCCTCCACCTTCTCGCGATGATCCCCCTGAATCTCTACGCTGTCCGTGAATGCCTTGCCGCCGGCTGCGCAACGTTTCTTGAGCACGGCGAGCAGATCCCCCGTATCTCCGGAAAGGTTGCGGACGATGGTGACGGTTTTTCCGGCCGCGCGCCTCTCGACGAAGATCGGATAACCGCCTTTTTGGGTCCGCTCGACATGGCATTGAAGTGTTGTCTTGCCCGCAACGTGTTCTTTTGGCGCAGACACGGCGGGCGTGTCGGATACGATCGCCGGAACGGTTTCTGTCAGTCCTTGAAATGGATTCGAGACCAACGAAAACGCGGGTCCGTCCGTGTGTATTCGTGTCGCCTTTTCTCTCATACCGATTGTTCCTTGCCTGGAAATGGATGATACCAAAAGCCGATTGTCGAATCCCACGGTTGGCTTGCAAAACCAGTTCCAATACATGCACGATGGGATTTATGCGAAATGCCGGGCTTGGTTGTTCAGACAGGCCCAAGTTTCGGCAAGACCGGTTTTGATGTCCGTAAACGCAAAATCGGGCAGGCGGCACAACAGACCGGACGGGGCAAACACGATGTCGTACTGTGGCATTTCGGGATTGTACCGGACGTCGAGACGCTTGCCCGACAAGCATTCGATGAGGGCAATGATTTCATTGAGACTGGCCGTTGTCCCGGTCACCGCGTTGAATACACCCGGCACGCGTTTTCCGAGAATTTCCACGACGAGCCGCGGAATGTCGCCCACATAGAGCAGATCCCTTCGCTGGCGTCCGTTGCCATGCACGACGGCCGGTTTGCCGTGCCGGGCGGCATCGAGAAACGCGCGCACCGGCCCATGGTGCGTATCGCCTGGACCGTACACGCCGGGCAGGCGCAAAATCGTCAACGGGATCCCCTGTCTTTCGCAGCAGGCGTCGAGAATGCCTTCCGCGGCCAATTTGCCGGCGGCATATGGACTCTCGGGCCGCAGCGGGCTGCATTCGTCCAGCGGCAAGGCGAGATTCGTCCGGCCATAAACGTCAATGCTGCTCAAATATACAAGATGAACAGGAGGGCGCATGCCGGCAATATGCGCGATATGCTCCGCGATGGCCGCATTGACGCGCAGCGCCTCCGAAGCGGGTCGAGGATCGTCTGGGTTTCTTGCCGCAGCCACAATCCACGCCGCATGCGTGGGGATTCGCGGCAAGAGCGATTCCGTCTGTTTGCGGTCGCAAAGGTCGGCATCCCTTGACGCAAATCCAATCACGTGAGGGGAACCGCTTCGGAAAAAGGCACGATACAAAACACCGCCGATAAATCCGCGGCCGTGTTCTCCGCCGCCAAACACAATAACCGGCGCCGACAAGTTCATGGGGACATCCGCTGCCGTCGAGATAAACACATTATGACGTGGGCATCACCCACAACCCAATTTCTCCTCGTGCTCGTCATCGTAATCGTCATCGCACTCGGGACCCCATGGTTTTCGCACTTGCTAATCCATGGAATTTCTATTGATTACGCAAGTTGCCCAAGAATTTCTTGTTGCTATTTGTAGAAGCCAGACAGACGTTGAGGCGCCAGTTGACGGCCGCCATTATAGCCGACCTCTCCGCCGCGTCCGCAATAGCGGAAAACATGCATGAAAACCGGACGGGCCAAGGGACCTGTATTGCGCCTGTATCCGCCGGTGCTTTGAGTGAATTTGAAAAGCCGGCGTTATTGTGTATGCTGCTCGTATTGTTGTGGACCTTTTGGCGCATGGAAGGAAATGCTTTGATCTCCTGGTTGATGGCCATGTATCTGCTGGGCGCGCCCAATCCGGTGTTGCCCCATACGGCCGACGCGGGCCTTTTGCGGCATGACGGGAAATACTATCTTATGGGTGTGGGAACAGACGGCAGCCTATTTGTCTCCGACGACCTTGTGCATTGGTCCGGTCCACAGCATGCCTTTTCAATGGAAAATGCCTGGACGTCCGGGTCCGCCGCCACGGATGATAATATCCATGCATGCGACCTGCTGCTGCATAACGGCCTGTTCCATCTCTATTGGTCGGTAAATCACGGTGAACTGCGTCAGATTGGGCATGCCGTCGCCAAAACACCCGAAGGTCCTTACCATGAACCGGTGCGCGAGATTCCCTTTGACGGACGCATAGATCCGCAATGTTTTCAGGATGACGATGGCCGCCTCTACTTCTATACGGTAAAATTTGGCTTTGGCAATGCGATTTGGGGCCAGCCCATGACCAGTCCCTGGAAATTGGCGGATAAACCCATACCTCTGCTAACGGCGGTCCGCGATAGTTGGGAAACGGCCGACAAACCCAAGCAATTTATCAACGAAGGGCCTTTCACCATCAAATATCGGGGCCGGTATTACATGATGTACAACGCCAATCATACCAGTCCCCAGTATGGAAACTATGCCCTTGGCGTTGCGGAATCCGATGGGCCCCTGAATTTCAACAACGGCGGCAAGTACCGTTTTCCCGTGTTGCGATCGAACCTCGATCCCAGGCATGCGGGCATCACGATCGACCCCAAGGCGCCTGAAACAAAAAATTGCGGCCAGCCCAATTTGGTGCGCGGACCGAACGGCATTGAATGGTGGCTCCTTTACTTTGCGGATCGGGGCGCTCGATCGCAATGTATCGATCGGGTGCATTTTTTCGGTCATGAACTCTTTATGGAAGGCCCCACCACCGCCGCCGTGCCCGGCTACCACCCTGTGCCCGCCCTGCCCACGTTTCGGGATTTCTTCGAGGATGCCGCATCGCCCGTGGCGCGCTGGAACTTGGAAGGTAATTGGCAACAGCGGCAAGGCGCTCTTCATGTTTGCGCTGAAACCGGCGAGGGATGTGCGCAGCCCCGTGTGTCATGGATGCGCAACTATGTGCTGGAAACAACCCTGCAATATCGGGAAAAAGACGCCGGCCGTCTGGGTGTCGTGGCATGGGACAACGGGCACGGGACACGTCTCCTCATTGGAATTGATCGCGCAAAAGACATCGCCTTTCAGCGCCTCTCGCACGGCCAACGAAGCAAAGAACACCGGGTTCCGTTGCCACGCGGATTCAACTGGGAAGGGCCGCATGATCTGCGAATCGAAAACAATGCAGGGGCCTTCAGTGTCTATCTGGGGGCCCTGCGCTTGGATCTGCCCGAAGAACCCATTTCGAAGTACTCGCCGGGTCTGCCGGCTCTTTTTGCTTCGGGTTGTTCCGCCTCTTTCGGAAGTTTTTCGTTGACACGCGGGTGGGACGAATGGGGCCGCTCAATTCGTGGCTGGACAAGTTCCACCGCCGGCCTCAGAAACGGAAATACGGGGGGCCTTGTCCTTCAGCCGCACCAATCGGCCTTCAAAGGCGACCCTCTTCGATACTATGAATTCACCGTGCAGACCGAGGCCAAGAAGGCGGGCGGCGTCTATGCGGTCTATGTCAATGAGGGAAACTATCTGATGGTCTTGTTTGACGCGGATTTTACCCGAATCGTGGCATCAGGCAAGCGTCATGACCGGTCTTTGCCTGAAGTTGCGTTCGTCGTCCATCCCCGAATCCACAGGGCACATGACGTGTCCGTCAATGGCAACAATCTGCGGGTCGTAAAGCGAAAGGGCGGCACGTTGCTTTTTGCCGAAGGGCTTGAGCTGGGAGAAATCGAAGGCGACTGGCCGGAGTCACGCGTGGGATTGTTCGCGGCAAACAACACATGTGCATTTGATGGCCTGACGCTTTTCGAGATTCCTTGAATTATTTTTCACGGGACTGACCGAAGGTTTGACAATCCTCTTTCGCATGATGAATTCTGTGGGCCGCAACCGGTGAAAGGACGCATGATGAAAATTATCGCATTCAACGGAAGTCCGCGCGGTCCGCGGAGCAATACCCACGCCATTGTGGCGCCGTTTCTGGAAGGCGCGCAGGCGGCCGGCGCCGAAACCGAAAATGTTTTTCTGGTCGATCACGATATCCGTCATTGCCGCGGATGTTATGTCTGCTGGATCAAGACTCCGGGCCGCTGTATTATCGAAGACGACATGGCGGGACTGCTGGGGAAAATGGCGGCCGCCGAGGTCATCGTGTTTGCGACGCCGCTCTATGTGGACAATGTGAGCGGCATCATGAAGCAGTTTCTGGATCGCCTGATTCCGGCGGCCGATCCGCATTTTTACAAGGATGAAAACGGCGAGTGCAGACACATCCCCCGCGAGGGCATGCTGGCCTCCAAACGTTTTGTGATTGTATCGAACTGCGGATTCGCGGAGGTTAGCCATTTCCAAGTCCTCCGGCTGTATTTTCGGCGGATGGCGCGAAACATCAACAGCCGCGTCGTCGGTGAAATTTACCGAACCGAAGGCGAACTGTTTCCACTCAAAATGCCCGGACTTAGCCCCATTCTGGATGCCTATCGCGATCGCGTGCGCGCGGCGGGACGTGAACTGGTCGAGACGGGCGCGATATCCGAAACGACATCCGCCCAGCTCGAAGAACCGCTTATTCCCGAGGCGCTTTATATCAGCGGCGCCAATCGTTGGTGGGACAAGAATCTCGCGGAATGCGGCGCATGACCGACATCCGGCGATATCGCCATTGTCATCGAAGTCTCCATGCTTCGATGCACAAAGTCCTTTCGATAACGATGACGATGACAAGCCCGTGTCAGGGCCGTTGATCCTTCCCTGCCTTGGTAAGCGCCCATCCAATGCGTACCCGGTCGTATTCGACAATGCGCGCCAATTCGTCCACCTGTTGCGGCGGGACATTCGCGCTGAACAGCCGGCGCATGCACAAGGTCCCGGCGTCGCGCGCGGAGACGCGGCCCATTTTCACGGCCTGGTCCAGCATGACAAGATATTCGAAGTCTTCCATGCCGTCGCGCAGGGCTTCGGAACGCACCGAGGGCAGCAAGCCGTTGCGTCCCGGATAAAAAAGAAAACCGAGACCCGCGTCTCTGCATCGCCAGACCAGCGGTTGGGCGACGGACTCATTTACCCATGCGGGGGGCCAGCGGTTCAGACGCCGCGCGACGAAACCCTCCGCTTGATGCCCCCAGCATACCCATGGAAACAAACGGGCCTCCACGGGACGGGCATCCACGGCAAACGAAGGGAAATCATTCACGGATTCGCAGAGCCATGTGGCAATCGGCGCAATGGACGCGGCGGGTTCGAGTGTGTCCATGTCGCCAAACACGATCTCGGTTACGCCGACGACCCGGTGAAAAAAACTTGCGCGAAACTCGAAACGAATGGACTGGAACGTTTCCGCTTCGTCGAATGTGCCTTCGAGCGAACTTTGCGTAAAAAGGGACGGCGGCGGATGCGGCGTCCAGCGGATCCGGGAGAAACGCGAGAAATGACTGCCGATCCATCGCTCGACGTCGAGTTCTTTCGCTTCCAGCCCGTTTTTCCAGATGATGCGAATGGTTCGTACCGTCACCGGTTCCCTTAGATTGATCTGAAGCCATTGCGGTTCGTCGGGCATGGGGATTCCACGCGAGACCCAATAGGTGAACAGGCATCCGTCGTATGCGTCTTCAGGACGCGATTCGCGTGAGGTTTCGCCGGGAAAACTGCCCGAAGAACGCGCGGAAACCGCCTCCGCGGGAGCGTTTTGCGTGATGGTCAATGATCGTCCCTGTCGCAGCAAGGCATCGCAATACGGGTCGAAACTTCCGAGCGGCGTCGCCCAAATGTCCGTGTAACGTTCGAAAAAGGGATCGCCCGCGCCCGCGAGCAGGCGAGCAACGCGCTTGTCGTTTCTATGAACGCGAAAGTAGGCCTCGCGCGCGGCCTGCCAATAGGCACGTTCCGGCAGCGGCATGACTTCGATATAGGCCAGCGGCAATTGGCCGCGATCATCGAGCCAGTTGCACATGTCGTGCAGGTAAAATTGAAGTGGATCCTGCAATTTCCCGGGCTTGGGCGCTGGAAACGGGGCAATGCCGGCCTGACCCGCGCCGATATCAATGGCGTTGAAATGGGCCGAGTCCACCGCGTAGGCGATATGCTCCTTGAGACGGGAAGTGTCTGCGTTGCCTTCGCGATCGATCGTGACCAGCGGTCCCCCGTCCCACACGCGATATGCGATGCGCTCGCGCGACAGCGCGTCGTAAAAGGGTTTCCATGCCTCCAGATCCGTGTCGGCGATCCCGTACACGTCGCGGATGGATTTGCGATCGAGTGGAAACGCGGTTCGCAGCGATGGCGTTTCAGGCAGCAGGAAGGGAAAGATCTCAAAAGAGATCGGGATTGTGCGTTTGCCCCGTTTGCCGAAATGGACGGAGACTTTTCCGGAATAGGTCCCCGGAACAGCGTCGCGGGGCACGCCGTATATCAGCCGGATTGCCGCCGTCGAATCGGCTTCAAGGGAAAACGTGTTGCATTCAAGCAAGGGATCCGGCCAGAGGGTTCCTTCGCGTTCCGCGCGCGGAGACGGTTGCTCGATACGCAAATAGCCGGTGCGGTACACGTCGGGCGGCGGGATATGTTTTCCGATGGGATGCCCTTCGATCGAAACGGCTTCCAGCGGCTTTCCCTTGGCGCGGATGCATAGTTGGATTGATTCGCGTTCGCCGCATGCGGCACGCAGGCGCGCTTCCCGGGCGGATTCGGCCAACGGAAAACTTTCCGGAAACACGCGAACCAGCGGCGATTCGACCCAGATTTCGGGCGCGCCCACGGAGACGAGGACAATGGCCATGAAAGCAAACATCGTTTATCAGCGGTTCCCGCCGGATGGTTGATTTCGCAAGACCATTCCTGCCGTCCAACAACACGCGAATCCGATTTTGGCGCCAGTCATCCCTGTTTCCTTCCGATTCAATGCCTGCATCATTGAATACGAAGAAGGACGAACGCAAGATGACTGCCTCAGGAATCCTTTTCAATGGGCCGGTCGAACTGAGGCGAGGGTATCCGGAACAGGAGTCCCCACGCCGCCAGGCGCAACAGAACCGATACGATGAAAATGACGTGAAACGGCACGAAGACCATGTCCGCCACCGTCCATTGACGTCCCTTGAGCGCTTCGAGGAAATAACCGGCCATCAGGGTCGCCAAGCCGCCCGCGAAATTGCCCACGCAGGCCGCGATGGCGATATACATGGCCCGATAATTGCCCGGCGAAATGCGGGTCTGGATTTTTAGCGAGGCATTGACCGCCGCCGAAGAGCCGGCCCCGCCCAGAATGCTGCTTACCGTCAGCCAGAACATCGCCGTCGCCGGCGTCGCCACGATCCAGAAGATCGGCAGAATGGTCCAAAGGAAATGCGATCCGATCATGACCCGTTTCACGCCCAAGCGATCCACCAACCGCCCCGTCATTCTACCGGTGAGCATGATGCCGGCCAAGGGAACGGCCACTAACACCAGCGCGCCCCCCATCAGGTGATCGCGAATGTGCAAATCCTCGACGAAGAAAATGGTCGCGAGCGCCCCGCCGAGAAACACCGCGAAATTCCAGCAGGCCGTAAACACCAGCCATGGACGATAAGCGCCGTCGCGCAGGGGCGCAAGCAAATGTTCGAGGAAACTTCCCTTGGCATCGCAGGCGGGCGCCGGTTCGGGAATCCGGCGGTGCATGAACAAATCCACCATGCCCACCGCCATTCCCAAAGCGAAAACGAGTCCCAGCGCGTGGATTTTGGCATGGTTCGGCGCTATGTCCACGCCGATGCTGGCCGGTATCACCAACGCCACCGTGGCAAAGGACAGCCATACGTCGCGACGTCCCATGAATGTGCCGTGCACCTTTTCCGGTATCAGGTCCGCCAGCCAACTGTACCATGGCGGAGCGGCTCCCGCCGATGCGAAACTGGCCGCGCACATCAACCCGACCAGCACATGGGGCGCCGCCGCCGGAAATCCATGATCGACGAACAGGTAGGCGGCAATAATGGCGATCGTCCGCAGGAGGCGGTTGGCGGTTTCACCGATGAACCAGAGCACGCGGCGGTAGCCGAAGCGGCCCGATGCGTATGCCGTGATCAATTGCATGGCAATAGCAAAGCACGACACGGCCCCCAGTATTCCCCATTCCATCACGCTCACGCCGATGGCATTGCCAAAGGCCACCAAAAACATGCCGGTCGTCAGGTTGAAATAAGCCGTGCCCATTGCCCCCGTGAGAATATGACGGCGCATGATCCACGGCAGGTTTTCCGGCGTCACCGCGCCATAGGAAAAATCTTTTGCGCGCGGCGCAAACGGAAACCTGTCACTGAACAAAGCCATATCGGACCGGACGACGTTGGAATTCGGGCGCATATTTTGACAGGAACGGATCGCGGAAGCAATGTGACCATTTTAATTTATAGCAGCGCTATATATGCAATACGCCATTATCATCGGTTCATCCCCCCCCACTTTCCCCCGCCAGCATGTTCCGGTTTGTCAAAGCCGTGGGAGACTGGCGTTGCCGCCACCGACAACGGAAACAAAACCGATGCGGACAAGGAAGCCATGTGGAATGATGCGAGATGCGTCGGGCGCTTCGCGCATGTTATGCTATACGCGATTGACGCAGCAAGAACCACAGGAGTTGAATACGAGTATGGCTTCGGTTTCCGAATTTCGCAATGGAATGGCCATTCGCCACAACAACGATATATGGGTCGTGGTCGAATTTCAGCATGTGACGCCCGGCAACTGGCGCGCCATGCTGCGCACCAAACTGAAAAACGTCAAGACCGGGCGCGTCATGGATGTTACGTTTCGCATGACCGATCAGATTGAGGAAATCCGTCTTGAAGCTAAGGACATGCAGTTCCTGTACGCCGAGGAAGACACCCTGCATTTTATGGATCTGGAGACCTACGATCAGATCTTCATTCCGGACAGCCTCCTCGGCGACTCGAAAAAATTCCTTCGGGAAGGGGACCGCTGTTCCATCTCCTTTATCGAAGGCAAGCCGGTACTGGCGGAAATGCCCATTTCGGTCCAGCTCAAAGTCGTCGAGGCCGAGCCGGCTGTTCGAGGCGACACGGCCACGAACGTCACCAAGCAGGTCGTTCTCGAAACCGGCGCCAAGCTGCAGGTTCCCCTCTTCATCAAGGTCGGCGACACGATCAAGATAGATACCCGCACGGGCAAGTATTCCGAGCGCGTTGCCACCGCCTGATTGGGCGTCGCGATTACCGTCCCGCAAAGTGCAGCAACAGGATCAGCGCGTTGAACAGCAGCGCGATGCTGCCGTGGAGAAAAGCGCCATACCAAATGGAACCGGTCCGGACAGCGAGGTACGCCAGCGCCAATCCGACCGGCAGCGATCCCAGCGCCTCCAGTTGCGCCTTGCCCGCGTGGACCATCACGTAGGGGATGACCTGCATAAGCATGCCCGCATACGCGCCGTAGTCTTTCGCAATCCCGAAGAGGATGAATCCCCGAAAGAAAAACTCCGTCCGGAAACAGAGGAAGACGATCGCGGGGATCTGCGCGGCGAAAAACGTCCCCCACGTTTCGTGGGATCGCGTGACGCCCGCGTAATAGGCCTGGAAGTCCGCGTTGAAAAATAGAACGACAAAGCACGGAATGTACAACAGAAAAAACAATCCGCACATTTTCAGCCCAAGCCGGATATCGCCCAGGCCAAGGCCGTATGCGGACGGTTTTTCGCGCATCGCGAGGATCATCAGCAGCGGGAAAAGGCCTTGCAGCAGGAACGTCTGATCGAAGTGGATTCGGGCGCAGGACCCTGCGAATTCCGTGCCGCCGATTGCCGTCAGCAGTTCCGGAAACCATTTGAGCGAACCCGTGTATTTCGGCAAGAGCAGGGCAACCGAGGCGCTGGCGACGATAAGCGTCGGATGCCATCGCGCATCCAATCCCCGTAGTTCGACGAGAAAACATTCCCGCGCTTTCGCCAACCAGTCAGCGGGCTTCAAGGTAATTTCTTGCCTCCGATATTACATCGGCCCTATCGGTCCATGGCTTGTATACCAACCGCATGTCCAGTCTGTATTCCTGATTTATACGGTAATTCGGCACGATCATCTGAAAATCCCATGCCGGATTATGGCCGTCGCCCGCGGGCGTCGCGCCCCCGCCGGAAGGCGAATGCGAGAACCGGACAACCGGTCCCGGCTTGAAGATGAAAATCAACACGTTCCGCCCGGCACGCCCGTAAAAAAACGGGACCGAATACCGCAGCGGCGACAGATTATTGAAGAGAGTCCCCGGACCTCCCGCGAAAGGGATATCGAAAGAGTCGGATTCATGGCGGACGGTGCTGTCGCGCCCGTGTTCCTGGGTGCAGTATTGCACCCAAACCGGCTTGTCGAGCGTCGAACCCGCCGCCAGAAAATAGATGCTCTTGTCGGGCGGCGCGTTGATGTAGGATGCCCAGAAAACGCCCAGCACGCCGCCCGCAAGATCCGCCTTGCGTGGAATGCAGCGGAAGGCCATGTCAATGCGGGACGGTCCGGCTGCTTCGAATCGCGTCCAGCTCTCGACGCCGTACACGGGCGTCGGCGGCTGGTGCAGTTCCACGGCCGACTCGGCAATCCGCCGCAATGTCATTGGCGCGCAGCGCGGCTCGAAAAAGACTTCACGCTCGGAGGGCCGTGGATTGATGTCGAAGTAATGCTCCAAATTCAATCCGGCATAGGCGGGCACGAACGCCGATTCCGTCTCGCCCGGAATTCGCAAGTCGAAAAGACCGTTGTAACCTGCGCGGTGTTCGCCCAGCGTACGGTTGTCGCCTATCGTACAGATAAGGCCCGGCGCGCGCAGTTCGGCATGTGTAACCGTATCCTCGCCCGCGGCAAACAACGCCGCCAGCAACGCTATTCCGTTCATATCGCCCCCTTTTGCTTGTTGGAAAGCGCGGCCCGTGCTTCTTGCGCCAGACGGCGCAGGGCATCCAAAGCAATGGTTTCTCCAAACGGCTTCAGGGAACTCGCGTCATACAGCGCTGCCAGGCGCTCCATGCACGCGTGGTTTGTTTCGGCGAACGTCAGAAGCCCTGTCAACACGTCAAGCCGTTCCAGGGGTGCGAAATTCAGACGGTTGGCCGGCGAACCGTCGGCCAGCAAGGGCGGATCCTGCAATTGCCCCATATATCGCCGCAGGAGATGTTCGAGTTTCGGGCCGTTCAACAGCGCCGGCGCCAGATTGCTTTTCTGGTGCGCCGCCACAAAACTGTCCGGCGATGTCGCCCATTCGTACCGGGTGTGCGAGGCCTGCGGCGCAGGCGGGCCTTCGTCAAGACAACATATCGTCCATTGCCGGTTCGGCGACCACGGGCGATCGGCATTCTTGGGTTTTCGGCCTGGTTTCTTTTTGGCGTCGGTAAACATATCGAGCGTAATCTCGAAACTGTTTTTTTGCAACGGCATGACGCGCACATCCAACTGATCGGCCGGAATACATTCAACGAAACGTTTCCGTGCCTTTTCACAGCGCGTCAATGCGTCAAAATCGCGTTGGTATCCTTCGGGAAACAGCGATTTGTCCCATTTGTGAACGCCCTCGCGCATCATCTGCTCCATGGGGACGAGCATGTCGCCCGTCGCGCACACAATCAGGACCGGATTGGCAATGCGATCCACCCAGGCAATCGGACTCAGCCGATACCATGTATCGGCGCCGAGATCGTTTCCAAAAACGCCATAGGCCCAATCCGCCAGCATGGTCACGGCGCATACGACCGGCAACGGGCTGTCCTTGATGTCTTGTTGCGGGTAGCGGGAAACGGCCCGGTTCGCCTCAAAATAGTTCAGGTTATACGCCCAATTCACGACCGGGCAATCGGCCGTCGCCGACGTCACAGGAAAGAAATCGGCGCTCATGGCCAAGGCCATGTAGCCGCCCTGGCTGCCGCCGTCAATGTGGAGACGAGCCGGATCGATAATGGGAAGGCGTCGCACCCATTGGATCAGCGCATGGGCAAGGTTGTAGCCGTCGCCGACCGAAACATCTATGGGGTGTTCCTTGTCATAATGAGCAGTCGCCACGGCCCAGCCGCGCTCGCACCATTTTCGGGCGCCGCCGATGTCCTTCTCGTAATGAACATGGCAGAAAACGGGGATCGGCCTGCCCGACCGCAACTCCTGCGCGCGGACCATCAGGCGCCCCATGCCGAGTTTGGTTTTTCCGCGCACATCCAGATAGGGAATTTCGACGGTGAGCACCCCCACACCGCCCTCCTCGGTTTCCCCGACCACCCGCACCGCGCCCTCATGTCCGGTTTCCCCGGCCACGGTCCCCTGAACAAATCCCCGCGCCGAACAGCCTATCAACAACAAGGCGAGGATACTTGCACACCACCGCGGGTTGCGCATGCGCGAACCTCCCACATGGATTTGCCGGCCGGCGGCCCCGAAAGTGAAATGCGGCCGCTACAGTCTCTTGATGCGAATATTCCTGAATGCCACGAACGAACCGTGATCCTGCAATCCGATGAAACCCCGCCGCAGGCGCATTCGGAGTTCGTCGTTCTGCTCCAAATCCGTTTCCTGCACAACCTGATCGTTCATCACTGCACGGAAACGACCGCCATCCAACAGGATTTCGACGGTATTCCACTCTCCGGGCGATTTGGTTGCATTCACCCGTGGCGCGACGACATCGTAAATGGCGCCGCTGGTCTGATTCGTTACCGGTTGCCCCGCATCGCCCTGCAATTGGAATTCCATACCAATCTTCGACTGCCGTCCCGCGCGCGGCGCGCGGAGATAGATTCCGCTGTTGCCCCCCTTGTTGATTTTCCACTCCAAACGCAGAATAAAGTTGTCGTAACGATCGCGTGTATACAAAGCGCGCCCCCCTTCCGCTTTCCAGACAATGGCGCCGTTTTCGACCGCGAATCCCTTCGTGTTGGCGCCAAGAAACCACCAGCCGTCAAGCGTCTTGCCGTCGAACAAAGAAACAAACCCTTCCGCTCGTTCCCGTTCGGAAAGTGTGGAATTATCCGGTTTCCACGCCGCGGATTCCGCGGGATTTTTCATCGCGGCCTCCAGATCAACATAGGATTGCTCATTTCCAGGTAAAACGAAATGGACCGAACCGAGGCGTTCCGCCGGGGGTATTTCTCCTGAAAGCATCAAGGGTTTTTCAGTTTGTTTGGCCGGTCTACGCGATGATTTCTTTCCACGCACAGGGGGCTTGTCCACCAGTTTTTCGACCACTTCGATGTCGCCGCCGGATTTCGCGGCGACGACAAGGCCGGGTGCGGCTTCGCGAAACGCCTTTACCAGTTCGTCGGCATTGGGGCCGTCAATCCAGTAGACCAGGCGGTTTTCGTTTTTCAATACCGCTGCGGCCGATCGGACCATCGTAAGACATTTTTCCTTATCATCAAGCGCCTTTTTAGGCAAAATCCTGCAAAGCCCCCCCATCCGCCGCCACAACGCCGCGTCCATGAGGGCCTTGATTGTCCTAGCCGTGCCCGGTGAAAGCGAACCGTCTGCGGCATACCCTGGAAGGGTAAAGCACACGGCATTGCCGCCCGCGTCGGCAATCCGGGCAAGCGTTGCCGCCCATTCGGACGGCGCCGTGCTTCGCAGCGCCATTTCGGATACCCGAACGGCGCGCATCATAAACGGATTCTTCCCCAAATAAAGAACGCCGTCCCGGACGGCCATCTTGTCTTTGTCGGCCAGGATATCGGGGAAAACAGTTGAGGCAAAAACGATCATGACGCCCATCACAACGAACGTTGCACATACAATCCGCATGGAAAACCTCCCTTCAACAGTCGGTATGAAGTTCATTCTAGCAACCCGCGGCATCCGGTTTCTAGCGCTTCGCAAAGGCTTGACCGCGATCCATGCGTGTGCTAGAATCCGCTCAACGTAAAATCCCGCTTTGCGGAAGAAGCGGGAAACGGCATCGTCGCTTCAGGAAGGAGCCGCCATGAAAATCCGTAACGTAGGGCAGGTTTTGGCGTTGCTGGCGATACTGGCCGCCGTGGGCGGTTGTGCGCGCGCCGCACGGGACACCACCGGGTTTGCCATTACCGAAACGGTCACGATCAATGCGCCCTTCGATGAAGCATGGCAGATGACGAAGGCCGTCTTGCGTGAAAAGGGGTATGATATTTACACGCGAGACAAGCGCGGCGTCTTCGTGGCTTTTACCGGCCAGCGCCACAGCCTGTTGCGGTTGAATCGAACCAAGTACACCATATCCTTGAAACCGGCTTCAGATGCCACCACCGAGGTAACGATCGAATCCATTCGACAAGTCTACGGAACAACGCTCCTGACCTATCCGGGCTGGCATGATCGAAAGGCCACGCGCCGCGATGAAGCCCAAGAATTACTCCAGGCAATTCAGGCAAAGACGGCAAATTCTCCCGCAACAACCCGGTAAAAGCGATTTTCGCAGTTTGAAAATGCCGCATACCCGGCGGGAAAATCAAAAAATTTGCTGTTATTTCCCGGATTTTCAATAAAAGCGGGATTACCTTGACAAAATGATGTGTTATAAGATATAGTTATAGCAGAAAGAAGATAGGCCTGAAGTTGTGGCCAAGACAAGGAGGTATTGACCATGTTGTCACTCATCGAAGTGAAGTGCCCGCATTGCAACGCACACGGTCAGATTATGTTGCCTCCGGTCGGGACTATTATCATCGGACCGTGCCCGGAATGCCAAGGACTTGTGGTGGTGTTCTGCGGCCATGTATTACCGCTTGACAAGGAAATTATGGCCCAAGGCACGATTCACGAGAAGCGTGAGCACCTTGTGGCTGTGCTCTCCAAATTTATTCGCGAACGGGTGGAACTGATGATTGCCGAGGAAGGCGCTTCCGACGAATCCCCGCCGGATGAGTTTGTCCCGCAAGGTGAAAATCACGAACACAAATCCGTTCCGCCGGAATCCAAGCCGGCTCGGGTAACGCATGCGCCGATCTCCGACGAAGAAGTCCGGTCTTTCGCGAAAATCGAACTGAATCTGCTGGACAACAGCGACTATTTCAAAACGATTTTCAACTGATCAATTTGTTGATTTTCCGGGCCGGAGACGGGTTATCGTTTTGTTCTTACCGCCCATTCGGCAGCCAGTGACGTATCCTGCGTCAATCTATGCCATCAAGACTGGATAATCAGGCAACACGCCGGATGGGTCCGTGCGTTTTGTTGCGATGTCGTTGCCGCTGGGGTGCATATTTGCCGAAAGGGGATTGCCAGTCTCGTTCGTGTTGAAGGGTTCTATCCCCATTGCATATGGCCTTTTCTTCGACAGGCTGGCGGGGAAGGCTTCATGGCTGGTATAGTCCCTGCCATCATTCAAGGGAACAGGAGTGAAGGCATGAAGCGGGTGTTGATTACAGGCGCGGCGGGGTTCATCGGCTCGCATTTGGCGGAACGATTGCTGGACCGTGGCGATACGGTTGCGGGTTTGGACGAGTTCAACGATTATTATAATCCGGCGATCAAGCGGGCCAATGTGGCGGAAGCCCTGAAGAACGAACGCTACACGCTGCACGAAACCGATATTTGCGACGAGCCCGGCTTGCGTGCGGTCTTCGAGGCGGAACGTCCGGAAGTGGTCGTTCATCTGGCGGCGCGCGCGGGGGTGCGGCCGTCGGTCGAAAATCCGAATCTGTACCATCGCGTGAACGTAATCGGCGGCCAGCACATACTCGATGCGTGCCGCGATTTCAAGGTGGACAACCTCGTTTTCGCGTCGAGTTCGTCGGTGTACGGCGGTTCGACCGATGTGCCGTTCCGCGAAACGGATCCCGTGGCGCGTCCGGTGAGCCCTTACGCGGCCACGAAACGGATGAACGAACTCCAGGCGCACGTGTACAGCCATTTGTACGGGCTGAACGTGACGATGCTGCGGTTCTTCACCGTGTACGGTCCGCGGCAGCGTCCCGACATGGCCATCCACAAGTTTACCCGGCTGATCCTCGAGGGGCGGCCGGTGCCGATGTTTGGCGATGGTTCAACGCGGCGGGATTACACGTATATCGAGGATATTCTGGACGGGTTGGTGCGGTGCGTGGACACGCCGTTCCGCTACGAAATCTTCAATCTGGGCGAACATCATACGACCAGCCTGCGCGATCTCATCGAGATGATCGCACGCCACTGCGGCAAGGAGGCGATCATCGAGCCGCGGCCCTTGCAGCCGGGTGATGTGTCCATCACGTTCGCGGATATCGATCATGCCCGGGCGCTGCTGGGTTACGCGCCGAAATTTTCGATGGACGAGGGTGTCGGACGGTTTGTGGAATGGTATAAGAGGCAGAAGGCAGAACGCTGACGATTCATTGTCCATGTTTGCGGGCCGTCTGTCGCTGGTTTGGGGCGCTCAAACGTTGGTACAATGAACGCCGCGAACGGGTCATCTGATGGCAGAAGGCAATCGGGAAGGAGTTTGACCATGAAACGAATTGTTGATTGCGGATTGCATTTCATGGCTTCGTTTCCAGCGTCGCATATATCGTACGGCGCGCGGTGCGCCGTGATGTGTTCCCTGGTTTTGGTGCTTTGCCTGGCATCCGCGGGCATTCATGCGCAGGAGCCGGCGCGCATGCGGCTTGTTTTTGCCTGTCAGCCGGACAATGACTTGTACGATTTGTTGTCTTCCCGCGGGGGCACATGGATGCGTTTCGACACGCCGCTCGAAGCATTGCGTTATGCGCCCAACGAATCGGGGGTGCTGGTCCTTGCGGATGAATATCCCGACCTGCAAACGGTCGTCACCGAGGACGATATTGACCTTGCCGGACGGAAAAATATCCGCCTTTTCGTCGAATTTCCGGAAAAGTTGCTCGGATTCGTTATCCTGCCGCCGCGTCCGGCGCATGCGGAGCGCCTCGTGGTTGAATCGGATTTCTTTGGTCCGAATTTGCCCAAGGGACGCATTCTGAGCCTGCACGATTACTTTCTGACTCCTGTGAATATCCGCTATTCCCATTTGGCGGCATCGCGCGTCGCGGGATACGACACCCTGGCCTATCCGATGCCTGAATTCACGGATCCGCTCCAACCGGACAGCAAGATATTTCCCGTTCTTTACAAATACCCCATCGGCCAGGTCCTTCTGTCCTCGACGAAACTGAGCCACTTTATCCGTGGACGCTATGCGCCGATGGACGCCTGGCGCACGATGTGGAGCGCGACGCTGGAATGGTTGTCGCAACGCAAGATCACGGTGCCCTTGTGGACGCCTACGGTTGCCCCCGCCTATCAGCGGGAAGAGGGGCTGCCTCCCGATGTCCAACGGCAGGCGGTGCGTCGCGGCGTGCAATGGTACTACAACGCGAAGTTACTCGTGCATCCGGCCTGGCAGGAAAAGGCCGCAGCCTTCGCCAAAGCCCCGGACGGCGTTGGACCGCGTCCGGAACCGGACTGGAAAACGGGCGACGGTACGCTTGGCTTGCTGGAGGGCGTCGTTTCGCGGATTGACATGGAAGGCTATCAGCCGGTTCGTTATGTCTTGCGCGCGGATTGCATGAGCGAGGCCGCCATGGCCATGGCCTTTGACGGCACGCTTAACAACGCCGCCATCAGCCTTGAAACGGCGGCTCATCTCGTGGATTTCGTGCTGGGCGAATCGCAACTGCACAAGGGCCCCCGTGCGGACGCGAAGAGTCCTTCGTACGGCCTGCTGGGTTGGAATACGACGGGCGGTGAAGGGGTGTATTACGGCGATGACAATGCGCGGAGTCTGCTGGGCATTATCGCGACGGCGGCGCTCGTCAAGGCCGACCGATGGCAGGCGCCGGTTCTCCGTTGTCTGCTGGCCAATCTGCGCACAACGGGGCCGCTTGGTTTCCGCGAAAACCGCATCGAGGAAGAACGGTTGCAGCAGGCCGGTTGGCTGCATTATTTCAATTCGCCGACGATTCAGTTGAGTCCGCATTACCAAGCGTATTTGTGGGCGGCCTATCTCTGGGGCCACAAACAGACAGGTTACGCGCCATTCCTCGACCGCGCCAAGCAGGCCATCCGGGCGACAATGGAGGGCTATCCCTCCCAATGGCGCTGGACCATGGGGCTTCAGGAAGAACGCGCGCGCATGTTGTTGCCGCTCGCCTGGTTGGTGCGTGTCGAAGACAAGCCCGAACATCGCGAATGGCTGCGCCGCGTCGCCGATGATCTTGTCGCAAAGCAGGAACCGTGCGGGGCGATCCGCGAAATGCTCGGCGATGCCTCGATCGGACTTGCCATTCAAGCCCAGTCGCACGACGAATACGGCGCGCGCGAAATGCCGATCATCCAATCCAATGCGGATAATGCCTGCGATTTGCTCTATACCTGCAATTTTGCGTTGCTGGGACTGCATGAAGCCGTTGCGGCAGGCGAAAGCAAATATGAGGAAGCCGAAAAGAAACTGGCCCAGTTCCTTTGCAAGATACAGATTCGGAGCGAGGAACACGTCGAACTCGACGGCGGCTGGTATCGCGCGTTCGATTTCGACCGCTGGGAATTCTGGGCAAGCGACGGCGACAATGGCTGGGGTGCGTGGTCCATCGAGTCGGGCTGGTCGCAGGCGTGGATTGTGAGCGTCTTGGCGTTGCGTGAATTGAAAACGTCCCTGTGGGACTTGATCGCAAATATTCCAAAAGCTGAATCCGCCGAGCAGACAATTCAGGAAATGATGGGCGCCGCGGCCGGCGCCGCCTCCGGCGAAAAGGCCGAACATCTCGCTACCGGCAAGAAGGTGGTTGCGACGGTAGGCTATACGGCGCCTTTCAGCGGCGGCGGCCCCGATGCCTTGGCTGATGGTCGTTTGGCCCAACCGGATTTGACGCATCCCGCATGGCAGGGCTACGAGGGCGCGGATTTGGACACCATAATCGATCTCGGCGCGTCCATGCCCGTGAAACGGTTACAGACGCAGTTCCTCCAACTTCCGGCGAAAGGGGCTTTCTTTCCGGTTTCGGTCGAATATCTGGTTTCCGAGGATGGCGCCAATTACCGGAGCGTGGGTGTGGTGTCCAACGAGGTTCCGCCGGCAGCGGTTGATCCCGCCGTCAAAACGTTTGTGATCGAGTTGCCGGAAACCGCCACGGTTCGTTTTGCAAAGGTGCAAGCTAAAAACCTGGGAACCATTCCCGAAGGCCTTCCATCGTGCGGCAAACCCGCGTTGCTTTGTGTGGATGAGTTTGTTATCCAGTAGTCAAGGCAAGGTTTGACAATCCCTGTTATTTGAAGTAAGAAGGCTTGGCGTTGGCGACGGAACCCGGCGGCTTGTCAATGAGTCGTCGCACGGCTGCTTCCAGTTCGGCAAGGCCAAACGGTTTCTTGAGGCATCCATCGAATCCATATTGGGACAGTTGGCGCATTTCGATTTCATCGAGATAACCTGAAATGGCCAGCACGCGCGAATGCCTGGTTTCAGGGCGATCCTTCACGCGCTTGCAGACCATTCGTCCGTCAATGTCCGACAAATGGATGTCGAGGATTACCAATTGCGGGTTATACTGGACGACCAGTGCGCCGGCATCGAATCCGGTGGATGCCGTCAGCACCGTATACTCCGCGAAGCGGGTCAAAGCCGACGGAATAATATCCAGATAAAAGGGATCGTCATCCACCACCAGGATCCGGCCCTCCCCCATGTCGAGCCGGTCCAAGGGAATATTGTGCTTGATCATGAAGGCCCGAAGATTTTCGTAGGGAATCCGCCGATCGCGCCCGCGTCCCAAACGGTATCCCTCAATCTGTCCCAAATCGAACCACCGCCCGACCGTATCGGCCGATACCCCGCAGATTTCCGCCACCTCGCCGCTTGTGAACACCTTTTTACTCATGCGCGATGTTCCGTGGTCGTTTGTTCACAAATAAATAAAGGCGTGTACTGATTCATGAGGTTCACAGGGCATTGAAACCCGTATTCAACCAGAATTTTTCGCGAAAAAATACATTTACGGCATTTGCGCAATTTCATTGTATCATGCGGGTGCAAAACTGTCAATGCGATTCAAAAGCGCTTACTTGAATCCGTGCGCCCAGTGGTGTTGAATAGGAGTTCTTGCCGGGTCATTCTGTGCTTCATGCCCAGAGGTTGCCGGCAAGTAAATCATGGCGTTGACGGCGGCCCTGTGGATTGTCCGCCGCCGACGTCATACAACCGGAGCGTTGGATATGCGAGCCTTGGTGTTCGACGGTGAATTGCGCGTAACGGAACTACCGATTCCACGGCCTGGCGAAGGCGAGGCGTTGATTCGGGTTCTGACGGCGGGAATCTGCAACACGGATCTCGAAATTCTCCGTGGCTATTTGGGCTTCAGGGGCGTGCCGGGCCACGAGTTCGTGGGCGTGGTCGAGCAATGCGCGAATCCCAATCTGCAAGGCAAGCGCGTGACCGGTGAAATCAACTGCGTTTGCCACAAATGCCCCTTCTGCCAGCTCGAGATGCCGCATCATTGCCTGAACCGCACGGTGCTCGGCATCGCTGGACGGCAGGGCGCCTTTGCGGAATTTGTCACGCTGCCGGAGGAAAATCTGCATATCGTGCCGGCTTCAATCCGCGACGACGTGGCGGTGTTCACCGAACCGCTGGCGGCGGCGTTTCGCATCGTCGAGCAAATTCCGGTCACGGCGAATGATCGCGTCGTGGTGCTGGGCGACGGCAAACTGGGCCAGTTGTGCGCGCAGGTGTTGTGGCTTTTGACGAAAAAACTGCTTTGCATCGGAAAGCATGAGTGGAAACTGGCCCTGCTCAACGCCCTGCATATACCGACCGCCCTGAAAGACGATCCCGTCGAGCGGAACGTGGACATGGTCGTCGAGGCAACGGGATCGCCGGAAGGCATCGCGCGCGCGCTTGAACTGGTACGGCCGGAAGGCGCCATCGTGCTCAAGACGACCCTTGCGGACACCGGTCCGCTCAATCTCAGCCTGCCGGTCATCAATGAAATCAGGATTATCGGTTCGCGATGCGGCCCGTTTCGCCCCGCGCTCGAGGCGCTTGCCTCGAACACGGTGGAGGTCCGCCCGATGATTACCGAAACCTATGAGTTGCGCGACGCGGACGTGGCCATGCAGCGCGCCGCCGCGCCGGACGTATTGAAAGTGTTATTGCATATTTAGAAACCGGCGCCGTGAAATCCGCGTCTACCGGGGCCGTCTGTTCAAGAGCAATCAAATGATTTGATTGCGGGCATGAATGATATAGTCGAAAATCGGTTTGGAAAGGAAAAGACCAGATGAAAGTCGGGATGTTGACGGGACCGTTCGAGAATGAAAAACTGGAAACGGTGATGGATTTCGCGGAGGAGGCGGGCATTCCCTGCCTGGAAGTGGTCGCCCATCCGGGGAGCCGGCACATCGATCCCGCCCGGCTGACCGCCGCGCAGGCGGAAAAAATCAAGGACATGCTGGCCGAGCGGGGTCTTCAGATTTCGAGCCTCGCCTATTACACGGACACCACCGATCCGAAACGTGTCAAGGCGGTCCAGGCGCATGCCATCAAAACAATAGATGCCGCGGCCATGCTCGGTGTGCCGACCGTGTGCATGCTGACCGGATCGCCGCTGCCGGGCATGAGCAAGATTGACACCATTCGGCAGGTGGTGCCCAAGGTTTTCGCGCCCATTTTGGCGCAAGCGCGCAAGAAGAAAATCAATCTTGCCATGGAAAATTACTTTGCGACATGCTTGCAGGGACTTGACACGTTCGAGGCGCTGTTCGAGGTCATGAAGGACGATCGCTTTGGTCTGAACTACGATCCGTCGCATTTGTATCACCAGGAATGCGATCATCTCGTTCCGGTGTCGCTTTACGGGCGGCGCATTTTCCACACGCACGCCAAGGACACGTTGGTGGACAAGGCGAAGCGCGCGAAAGTGGGCATTTACGGCGGCGGATGGTGGCGCTACGTGATCCCCGGATTCGGCAACATCAATTGGGGCGAATACATCAGTCATCTGCGCGCGAACGGGTATGACGGCGTGCTGAGCATCGAACACGAGGACGGCGCCCAGACGCGCGAGGAAGGATTCTGTCGCGGCGCATGGTATCTGGAGCAGTTTTGCTAGGCGCATTTTCCACACGGGCTTTTACGGCTTGTTCGTTCCCGTGTCCGTTATCGTTGTCGCATGTGTTTCTTCACATGAGGAAGGGACGAAGATCCGACCCTTGTGTCTTGGGAAAAAGGATGAAGAATGAAACGCGAATCGAAGCGCGAAGATCGCAATGACACCGGGAAAACGCCCCCCCCGCCCGCCGGCCGCCCAAAGCGCGCCTTATCCGGTTGGGAAATCCTGGTTCTTGTGGGCGTGGCGTTTGCCGCCGCGGCGGCGGTCTACCAAGTGCTGAACCGCCCCCCGGAGGGACTGCCGCCGCCGTCCGACGCTCCGTCCGATGCGCCCTTGCGTCCGTTCAAGGTCGTGAACGCGCACGAGCACCTGTTTTCGCGGAAGTACCTCGACAAGTATCTCAACGCCGCCGAGAAGACCGGAATCGCTCGCACGCTTTTCGTGGCGAGTTCCGAATACACGCTCATGGGCGCACGCAAACCGCAGGACAAGGGCAACGACGAAAACACAGAGGAAATCCTTGCCGCCGCGCGCGAACATCCGGGGCGGATCATCCCGTTCTGCACCATCCATCCGAACGATCCGGAGAAACTCGACAAGATCAAGCGATTTCGCGAGGCCGGCGCGATGGGCCTCAAACTCTACACCGGCCACGGCAACTTCTACGACAAGGCGCTCGACGATCCCGGCATGATCCCCGTGTACCAATATTGCGCGGAAACCAAGTTTCCGATCTGCTGGCATGTCAATATCACGAAATACGCGGACGAATTCGAGCGCGTCATGAAACAGTTTCCCGAAATGATTGTCATCGTTCCACATTTCGGCGTGACGTTTTTCCGTCCACGCGAAGAGCCGTGGCGCGTCTTTCAACGCCTTATGGACACCTACCCGAACCTGTACACGGACACGAGTTTCGGCACGCGCACGATTCTCGTGGATGGATTCGAGGCGGTCAGCCGCGATCCGGAACCTTTCCGCGAATTTTTGAAGAAATACGCGGATCGCACCTTGTTCGGCACGGACATGGTGGTCACGGGAAACAAAGAGAAGACGGAACCGTGGATTGCGGACGTGTTGCGCGCATGCCGCGAAATGCTTGAAAAGGATGCCTTCCGCTATGCGCTCGGCGCCAAGGGCGCGGCCTATGCTCCACGCAACAGCCGCAACGAGGCAGGTGTTTTTCGCGGCCTTGCGCTTGACGATGACACGCTCCGGAAAATTTACGAAACCAATATGGAAAGGCTTTTTCCGTCGAAATGAGACAAAATAAAGCGCCTGCCCTGACCCTCATGCGAAAAACACGCACCAAACGCGCTTGGTTGCTCGCCGGTGTTGTCCTGCTGATCCTTCTCGCCATTTTCTGGCCCCGCCGGGTACACCGCCAGCCTGTTTCCGCCACCACCGACCTGAAGCGCATCCAGGAGCAGCGGCTCATCATTGACGTTCACGAGCACATCGCGTCGCTCGAGGAAGTCCCCAAAATGCTGGCGGCCATGGATGCGGCGGGCATTGGTAAAACCTGCCTCATGGGCAGTTCCCGTTTTACATTGACATTGAACCCCTCGGTCGGCTTTACCGGGTACGATGAAGTCAACGAGGAATTGATGAAGATCTGCGAAAAATATCCAGACCGTTTCGAGGCATGGCCCACCCTCAATCCGCTCGATCCGGACAAACTCGAAAAATTCAGCAAACTTGTCGATCGTGGCGCGAAAGGGCTCAAGCTGTATCTCGGCCACGGTTATATCGTCAAAAAGACGAACCAGTACATGTTCCATCCCGTGGCGATGGACGATCCCGGCATGCTGCCCGTCTATCAGTACTGCCAGGATCATTTTGTCCCTGTTTGCCTGCATGTCAATCCCAGCCCGAAAGCCCCCGGATTTGCGCAGGAATTCATCGCTGTTCTCGATGCGTTTCCCGACATGAAAGTCGTCTGCCCGCACTTCATGTTGTCGTCCATTCTCCAGACGCGGCTCGAGGAATTCCTCGACACCTATCCCAATTTGTATTCCGACATCTCGTTCGGGCACGACGATTTCCTGTCCGCCGGATTGCGCCGCATATCGAAGTCGCCCGACAAATTTCGCGCACTTTTCAACAAATACCCCACGCGGTTCATGTACGCGACCGATCTCGTCGTTACTCCCGAAGCGCTCAAGACCGTCGAATGGATTCACGACCGCTTCAGGGTTTATCTCGACATGCTCACGCAGACCGCTTACACCACGTCCGTGTTGCCCCGCGAAGAATTCAGGGGGCTTGCCCTCAAAACGGATCTCCTTGAACGCATCCTATATAAAAATTTTCAGGACTTCACCGCGCTCAAACCCAAAGGCACGAAGATTACGCGGAAGATTGACTGGAATCGCATGGGCGTCACGCCGATCAATCGCAAACCCGGCGAGGCCATTCCGCCGCCCCCGCTTTGAAACCGGGCGGAGAGTCTCCCCCGCTGTACCGTTGCTTGAAGATCCGCGTTCAGGACAAAATCTTCAGGTCATGCGAAATGGGCGCGCACCAATGCCTCCAGATCGATCAGGCGATGCTCGTAAGTGTGTTCATTGAAAACGCGGGCGCGTGCGCGCTGCACGATGTTCTTTCGCTTCGCGGGCCTTGCGCGATATTCGCGAATCAGCGCGGCCGCCTCGTCGAGGGAATGGTAGCAAACGATTTCGGAGTCCGGGTCGAACAAGTCCATCAGCGACGATTGCGCGTCGGTCAGCAGGAATCCGCCCGCCGCCGGACAATCGAAAACCCGTTGGTTCACGGCGGAAGCCATTTGCATGCTCGTCACGTTCAGATTGATTTCCGAACACCGGTAAACCGCCGCCAAATCGCGTTCGTAATTCACCGGGCCCCCTCGCCATTGGGCGATGTCGTCCCATCCGTCGTCGCCGAACACACACACTGCGTCGCCTGGAAGCGCCTGGATGAAACATTGGCGCAGCCGCCGTGTGGCCTCGGTAAATAGCGCCAGTTCGGCGCGCATCCTGAATTCGGCATCCAGCCGCGAAAGCAATGGTTCCGGCAGGATGGCCGCCAGTCCCTCCGCGAATGTTTCGCGCGTGACGCGGCCCGTGTCGAGCGCCGTTTTCAGGGCGTCGGCCAATTCCGTGTTTTCCGCGGCCTTGCGCCATGCCTGGGCCGCGGGCGCCGTCATTGAATTGCCGACGAAGGTGCAGGGCAGAGTCCATGTTTCCGCCGGTCCCGCGTCGAATAGACTTCGATCCACCGCCAAAGGCATGTATTCGACCACGGGAAATCCCACCGATTTCAGATACGGCTCATAGGCGCGTTCCCACGTGAGCGCGAGGGAACGCGATGTGGCATAACAGGAACGATCCATGATGATGGTTCGCGGATCGTCCACAAACCACGCCACAAAGGGAAGCCCCAAATCCTCGAACAATCCCCCGAACATCCCCCCCACGTCCATCCCGCCGAGATTGACCGACAACAGAAAATCGGGCCGGAATTCGATCAGCGTCCGCAGTAGCCGCGCCACCGCTTCGCGCGGCAGCGTCCCTTCCGCGACCACCGGCACGCATTCAACGTCCCATCCCAGGCGCCGCGCCGCGTTCGCGCACGCCGTGTCGAGCCAGTACCGGCTTTCCAAAACGAGCAGACGGGGAACCGGACCCGCCAACTTGGGGTAATTCATCGCCGCCTTGAGCGATCGCGATAAGGTCAATCGGCGCGCTGTCATGCGGGAATCATAGCGTATGAACAATCAAATTGGCTACGCGCTGGGGGCATTTTTGTCCGCAAGAAGCAGGCGCGGCCGTTCATGCGGGCGCATCGAGACGGGCTTGTCCCGGGAATCGTCCGGCGCTTCGGCGGACGGGGCGTCCTGCGTAAAATGGCCGTCGCCGAAAGCCAGCGGATCCACGCGTTGAATCTCGCGGGCCCACGCCAGCAGAGTCATTATAGGGCCCTTGGGCGAATCCTTGGCGATTTCGTTGTCGAGTAGTTTCTCGAAGTCCGGGGTGCTCACGCGTTCCGGCAGCCGGGCAAAATGAACGCCGGACTGCACATAAGGCGCCAACAGCCAACCAAACGCAATCACCACCGACGCCGCCAGCAGCCCGGTCAAGGCCTCGCGCAGACCATAACGGGGCGGGGGCATTATCACGTGCGGTGTCCGCAAATGCGGGCGAAGCGCCTCGAACCGGTTGCGCGCCTCCGGGCACCGCAGGGCGTCGCGGCACATTTCCTCGAGCGAGGCCAGCATCTTTGCCTCTTCAGCGCACAGGTAACACTGTTCCAGATGCTCGCCGATTTCACGCTGCATGCGCGGAGGCAGGCCGCCGTCCATCCAATCCACGAGCCGTTTGATCACATCGTTGCATTCCATGACGCACTGTCTTCCTTGTCTATAACACAAACAATCCCTGTAAAAGTTCACGCAAACGCCGAATCGCCAGCAACCGCCGCGATCGAACCGTGTTGACCGGACACTGCATCACCGCGGCGATTTCATACAGCGACAGGCCGTTCACCGTGCGCAACACAAAGGCCATACGCTGTTCTTCGGGCAGTTTTTCGATCGCCGCGAAGACCTGTTCACCGATTTCGGCGCGACAGGCCTGCTCGTCCGGCGCATGGCCGTCGGGAATGGTAAACGCATTGCCCGGCGCATCGTCCGAAAATGGCGTCAACGTGCGTGGTTGCCGGAAGACTTGCCGGCGTTGTTCCTGCCAGACATGCCGCGCCACTGTAAACACATACGCCGCAAACGAACCGGACGGGCTGTATCGCGCGCGCAATCGCCAAATGCGCAGGAAGGTTTCATGGCATAGATCCTCCGCCATCTGGACATCCCGCGACATGCCGAAAAAGAAATCCAGCAGCCGGCGATAATAGCGCCTGTACACCTCGGCGAATGCGGGCTCGCTGCCCCATTGCACGCGCAGCATGAGGTCCGAGTCCGAAAGCCTCTCCAATGTGCCGCCCGTTTCCATCGTTCCACCATTATATGACCTTTCGCCCCCCAAGCGATCAAAAAATTGTATGATTATTCCATTATCGCCCCGCGGGCGGCGGAGGCGACGTACTTGACGTACTGGCGCATGAAGCCGGGGGGCACTTCGCGGCAGGGCGGCTGGAAATCGCCCAGCCGCAACGCGGGATCCGTGTTGCGGACGCGCAGGAGCCGGTTGGGAATGTCTATCTCGACTTCGTCGCCCTCCTCGACGCCGGCAATGGGTCCGCCGATGTAGGCTTCGGGGGATACATGCCCGACGCAGGGGCCTTCGGTCGCCCCGGAGAAGCGGCCGTCCGTGACCAAGGCGACGCGCCGGAGTCCGGAATGGGCCAGGGCCAACGTAACGGCCAGCGTTTCCGGCATGCCCGGGCCGCCCTTGGGGCCCTCGTAGCGGATCACGAGCACATCGCCTTCATGGACGGCGCCCGATCCAAGCGCCTCCAAGGCTGCGCGTTCGCTGTCCATCACGCGGGCGCGCCCCCTGAAAGCGCGCATGTCTTCGCGGACAGCGGATTGTTTGACCACGGCGCCGTCGGGCGCAAGGTTGCCATAGAGAACGACCGTGCCGCCTTCGGGATGCCACGGGGCGCTTTTGGGGCGTATGACCGCGGGATTTCGAATTTCCGCCGACGCGAGAAGTTGTCCGATCGTTTCCCCCGTTACCGTCAGGGCGTCGAGATGCAGCGAATCGCCCAAGGCCTTGAGCACGCCCTGCATGCCGCCGGCCGCATACAGGTCCATCATGCCGTGCGGGCCGTTCGGACTGATGGACAAGAGGGTCGGTATGCGCCGGTTGAAATCGTTGAAAACGGACAATGGCAGATGGATGCCCAGTTCGTGGGCAATGGCGGGCAAGTGGAGCGCCGAATTGGTCGAACCGCCGATGGCGAGGTCCGTCATGACGGCGTTTTCGAGCGCGTCGCGCGTGAGGATCCGGCGCACATTCAGGCCTTCTTCGACCATGCGCACGATGCGCGCGCCGGTTTTCCGGGCAAATTGCAGTTTGGCGGGATGGAACGCAGGCACGTTCGCGGAACCGGGTAGGGCGAGTCCCATCGCTTCGGACAGGCATTGGAACGTGTTCGCTGTGCCCATGACTTCGCAGGCGCCGCACGAGGCCCCCGTGCAGCAAGACAGGCCGAGCGGGGTTCCGGCATAATCCTTGAAATCCACGCTCTCGTTGTATCCGGTCTCGAATCGGACTTGCCAAGCGTTCGGTCCGCCGGTCAGCACGATGGCCGGGATGTCCACGCGCGCCGCGGCCATGATCATGCCCGGAATGATCTTGTCGCACGTGGCAATCAGCACGATACCGTCGAAGATCATACTTCGGGCATGGGTTTCGATGATGTTCGCGATCAATTCGCGCTGGGGAAGAATGTAACGCATGCCCTCGTGGCCTTCCGACATTCCGTCGCATGGCGCGGGCACGTTGAACTCGAAGGGGATTCCTCCCGCGGCCAAGACGCCTTCCTTGGCCTTTTCGGCCAGCGTCCGCAGGTGCATGTGCCCCGGATTCAATTCCGTGTGCGAATTCGCGATTGCGATGAAGGGTTTTTCCATGGCTTCGGCGATGTCCGCCCCCGTGGCCTTGATCAACGACATCCGCAGAAGATTGATCAGCCCGTCGCGTGGATTGAAATACCGGCTGCTTTTTGGCTTTTTCATCGTGGTCTCTCCTCTGCAAATGACATTAGCACAAGCGCCTGTCTTTTCAACAATCGGAACGGCCGGGCGGCTTCCCCGTGGCCGGTCAGGGCCCAAGGCGCCTCGGAAGCCGGGAGAAAGCGAAAACGACCTTTGTCGCGAGAACCGGGCGCGTGGTAAGATCCCGCGCATGAGTGCATGTATTCAGGCGGAACGGCTCACGAAACGGTATGGAAGCGTGACGGCCGTTCAGGATTTGTCATTCGAGGTGCAAACCGGCGAAATCATGGGCTTGCTGGGTCTCAATGGCGCCGGCAAGAGCACGACGCTGTATATGTTGACGGGCCTGGTCGCGCCGACCTCGGGTTCGGTGTCGCTTTTCGGAAAACCCCTGGATCGGCAGTTTCTGAATGTGGCGGCGCGGATGGGCGTCCTGGTGGAACGGCCGGTATTCCACGACTATATGTCCGCGCGGGACAACCTTGCCCTGTGCGCGCGACTGGCCGGGCGCGAAGCCTCGCTGGACCGCGCACTCGATCGGGTCGGACTGCTTGGCGTGGCCGGCCGGCGGGTCGGGACCTTTTCCATGGGCATGCGGCAACGCCTGGGTTTGGCGCAGGCCCTGTTGCTGGATCCTGAATTGCTCGTTCTGGACGAACCCGCCAACGGGCTGGATCCCGAAGCCACCCAGGAAATCATGCGTCTGCTCCGGCAACTGTCCGAGGAAAAACATGTAACGGTCCTTGTGTCGAGCCATATGCTGCATGAAGCCGAAACGCTGTGTGATCGGGTGGCCGTGCTGCACGAGGGAAGGCTGGTCGCCTGCGACAAGACCCAGTCGGTGCTTTCTTTCGACGAATCGCGGGTCGAAGTGTTGATGGACGCCCCGGAAGCCGCCGCGAAACGGTTGCAAACCCAGCCTTGGGTGGCTTCCGTCGAATTCGAAAAGGGACGCTTGGCCGTCCTTCTGAGGGAACCCAACGCGCATCAACTTATCGCTTTTTTGGTATCGGCGGGGTATCGCCTTGCGGCCGTGATCCCAAGACGGCGGACATTGCAGGATTATTTCATGGAACTCCTGCACAAGGAGGAAAAATGAGGGAATTTCAAACGATACTCCTTTGGGTGTTCCCGGTTGGAAAGGACAGCCATGGGTAGACGCCTCGCCAGAGCCTATGCCGTAGAATGGGCCAAGGCCATTCGGCGCCGATTTACGCCCGCCGGTCTGATCATCGTCATGGCCATTGTGGCTTGCATGCCTTTTGCCCGCCCCATTGCGCCGGGCAATGCAAGCGCCTACGCGTTCGTGGCCTATGCCACGCCGATCGCCCTGAATCTGGCGGGACTGCTGCTCCTTGTCGTTTTCGCTTCGAATCTCATGGCCGCCGAAATCGGGGGAAGCATCTGGCTGACACTGGTACGGCCCATTCGGCGAACGGAAGCGCTTGCGGCCAAAATCGCCTTGGGCATGACCTATGCCATCATTATGACAGGCTGCGTTGCCGTTGCGGCGTGGGCGTTGGCCTATGCCTTGGGCGATCTCAAAGGAATAACGTATGGAGGCGAATTGATTTATACACATACAGATATGGTTTTATGTTACACTTTTGGTATATTATTATCATTATTCCCGCAATTTTGTGCTGTTTCCTATGCAATTTTTATTTCGATGTGTGTACGTTCGTCCGTATCCGCCTTGGCGGCCTCGGTAGGGATCTGGTTGTTGGTGGATGTCGTCAAGCATCCTCTTCACTTGGCCCCGGGCTTGTTCACGAGTTACGTGGAAACCCCGTGGGAGGTCTTTCTTCGGCGGTGCGATGGAATTGAGGCCGGTTTCTGGCCGACAAGCGCGTATGCAATCGGTGTATCGTTGGCGTGGTTTGTGGTTTTTACGGGGCTTTCCGCATTTCTAATGGCAAGACGTGACTTTCGGGTATGATGCTGGCGCTGGTCATAGGCTGCCTTGGGGCGCTGGTTTTCGAACCGCAGGCATTGCCGGTTGAACTCTCGCCGCCGGATTCACTGACGGGACAGGTATCCGCCAATTTCAGGCTGGGAGATCTTGACGGAAACGGCGAGCCGGATCTGCTATTTCCCGATAGGGTGTTTTTTCAAGAAGGCGGTCATTTTCAGACGGACCGGCCTGTGCCCCTCTATTCTGCCGGGGACCGGGCATGTCTCGATATCCGGGGAGACCGGCTTTATTTCCGGACTCTTGATCGCCTTGCTGTTGTATGCTGGCGCGAGGGAGCCTGGCATGAACTGCGGAAACAGTCCATGCGCTGGCCTGCGCCGGGTTCGGAAGATGGGGACGGAACGGTGTTTGATCGTTTCGTCCATGATTTGGACCGGGATGGGGAACCTGAAATTGTGTTGCCGGACGATGACGGTTTGCATATCTTCCGTTGGAACGGCAAGGAGTATGAAGAATCCGGATCGCCGGTCCTGTTCCCGCCGCTGCGTGTTGCAAGCGCCCCGGCCCGTGAGTTGTGGCCTCCGCAAGCACGGCGTATCGCCTTTCCCATGCGTGAAATGACCTGCCGGTACCTGATCGAAGAGAATCGCGCCATCATCGTATTTCGCGAGGGCATGGGCGATCGGCTGTGCCGTTATCATGTCGTGCGTTACCTCCTCGATCCGCAGCGCCGGTTGCAGCCCGATTCCGGTCCGCCGGACGAATGGATCACGGAACCGATGCCGAACGAAATGCAGCCCTGCCGCTTGGGGCCGGACGATCAACCGGCCTTTGCGGGCGGCGATTGGGAATTGTCCGAGGCGTCCGCGCTGCCCGTTCCGGTTTTTGAAACGCGCGTGACCTTCGACCGGGGCAAGACGTGGCAGTCTTTTCGATCGGTCTCGTTCCGTCCGCAATGCCTGTTCGTGGATGCCGACGGCGACGGTTGCTCCGATTTGGTTACGGAAACGATCGGTCTTCTGGAAGGGGGGATTCGCGAGTCGGTGAACCGTTTTTTGGGTGCGCGCCGGGTCGAACACGAGGTGGCCATCCGCCTTCAGCGAAACCGGGCATTCGCATCCCGGCCCGATTGGCACGTGCGGTTTGGAATCGAACTCGATGCGCCGCCGGTGCGCAACAGCGAGTTCTTCGCGCGCTATCAGGCCGGCGAATTGATTGATCTTACCGGCGATTTCGACGGTGACGGCCGCCGTGATCTGCTGGTGCAGGATCGCCCTGGGCGTCTGGCCGTTTATCCGTCCGGCGCCTCCGGGTTTGCGGCGGAAGCGGTTGCCTTTATTGCGGTGGAATCCAATGCGCGGTTTGCCGTGAACGATGTCAATGGCGACGGACGGAGCGATATCGCCGTTTTTCCCGCCCAATTGGATCGCGGGGATGGATTGACGGCGCAGGTCTGGTTCTCCCGAAAGGGGGCGCGATGACCATTGCGATCCTGTTATGCCTTGCGGCCCTTTTCGACGTCAAGACCCTTCCGTTGGCCACGCCGGACGCCCACGTGTTTCTTGCGCAGGCTGACCGGGATGCGCAGGCCGATGTCTTTGTCCTGGAAAAGAATGCCGTTACGATCTTTTTTTCGATGGATGGCAACACGCGGTCGCTTGACTTGCCGGAAAACACGACGGCCTTGGATGTCGCCGACCTCGACAACGACGGCCAGACGGAACTTGTCGTGGTATGCGGCGAGCGACTCGTGGCCATACCGATTGCTGAAGGCGGGGTTCCGCGCGACCTCTTTATCCTGCGCACGCAACTCGCGGATTCGTCGTCCGCGCCCTATCCCTTTGTTCTTGCGATCGAGCACGACGGCAGGACCCTGCTGGCGTTGCCATGCGAGGAAACCTTCGAATTGCGCACGCCGGCCGGATCGCTTGTGTCCGCTTGGCCGTTGGGCGAAAACGCGCCGCTTCGCGCATCCTATGGTGTGCCTTTCCGGGCATGGACTGTCGAACCGCCGCGCCTTGCCGGGCGGGACGCTTTGGAAGGCGGCGTCAGCCGGACCTTTGCCTTCGAGCCTCATCTGCCCCCCGAATTGATTGGCGCCTCTCTTACCGCTCGGGCTTTTCGGCGTGCGACGCCCATGCAGATCCGTGACGCCGGGCAATTGGAACCCGACTCTTGGCCGTGGTTTCCGCTCATGGGAGACGGCCAGGGCGACATACGGGTTTTGTATGCCGTGAAGGGACCGGGCATGGGCGACACCCTCGTACGCATTCAGGGATATGATGGAAAATCCCTTGCGGGGCCGGAACGGCGATATCCCGGGCAACTCATCGTTCTGGACGATGGCGCGCCGGATTTCAACCGTGACGGCTATGCCGACCTGTTGCTGTGGAACGCGCCGGATCCCGGTATTTCAGTCGGTGAAATTACGAAACTTGTCTCCGCCGGCGCATGGCAGACCCATCTCTCTGTCCACCTATTTTCCCCGGAAAAAGGGCGTTATGAACCGGTTGCCGCGAGCCGGATTTCCTGTGATGCACCGCTTGCGTGGTTTCTGAGTCCGGAAGAAGCCGGGCCGTTGCGCCATTGTGTGCTTAGGGATTTCGACGGTGACGGACGCACCGACTTTGCCTGCGCCACGGCCCCAAACCGGTTTTGCGTCTGGACGTTTTCTGCCGAGGGTTTCGTCGTCAAGCCCTCGTACGAGCATGTCTTTTCCGAAGCCATTGTCGAGATGGCGTTCAAGGCGGATTTGGCCGGCAAGGGCCGGACAAGCCTTGGAATCCGAACCGAACACATGCTGCATGTCCTGCTCGCGCCTGTCAAATGAAATTACGTATTCATTCATCCTGAAAGCAGCTGTCGAATCCGGATCTTTGGCTATGGACGAAACGGACCCCTTTTTTCAAATCGTCCATTACCGGCATGGCGTCAGTTCAGATAGTCGCCAAGCCGGGATTCAAAGAAAGCCGCGGTTTGCCGCAGGCCGTCTGACAAGCCGATCTTCGGCGTCCAGCCAAAGCATTTTTTGATGCGCGCATTCGAGATGCGAATGTCGCCCACGTCCAATGAAACCCACTTTTTCGGCCACTCCACGTGGGTAACGCGCCCTTTTCCGACGATTTCGACGACCTTGGCCGCAAATTCGGCGATGGTGTGTTCGCCGTCGCCGCATGCAAAGAAGACTTCACCATAATGGGATTGGCTGGCCGCCACCGTGATTAAGGCGTCCACGCAATCATCCACGTGCATCACGTTCCGGCGTTGGTTACCCTCTCCGTAAATGGTTAAGTCGCGGTTTTGCAGCGCTTGGCCGATAAAGAAATTCAACACGCCGGCGGCGCTGCTCTTGATGTTGGCGCGGGGGCCGTAGACGTTGGCCAGGCGCACGACATGCGTTTTGATCCCGTGCGAGCGATGGTAAATCAGATGATACTTTTCGGCGACACTTTTGTTGGCGCTGTATATGTCGTAGGGGAATTCGGGGTGGAGTTCATCCAGCGGTTCGCGAAGCATCGGGCCACATTGGGTGCTCGTGCCGATGTAAACGATAGGGACGTCGGGATTGTGATGGCGGGCGGATTCAAGGACGTTCATCGTGCCCGTGCAGTTGATCGCAATGTCGAGAAAGGGATCCTCGATGGAATAGGTGTGCGACGTGTGGCCGGCGCAATGAAAGACGAGATCCGCCCCGGCCACGCAGCGGCTGACCAGTTTGATATCGCGAATGTCGTTGATGCGAACTTGAATGGCGTTCTTGTAGCCGTCGAGGTTGGCAAGGTTTCCCCCGCCATGGTCCATCAACGAATCGTACACCGTGACCTTGGCGCCGAGTTCATGGCAGCGGATTGCCAGATTGCTGCCGATGAAACCGAGTCCTCCAAGGACCAGCACCTGCCGCCCCTTGAAGAATCCATTCATGGCGATCGTTTCCGTATCACGGTTTCCTCATCAGGGATGTTGGCGGCGTGGCGCAAAACGACGCCCGCCGATCAACAAGACTGCGGCGCACAGAACCAGCAGGATACCATCCCCGCCGGGGGGCGGCGGCGGCGCGGTCATCGCTCCCACCGCGGCGACGCAGGATGTGTCGGGCACGGAAACCGTGTAACCGGTCCCGTTGACCACGACGCCGAAACCGCCGGCCCCGCTGAACGCGACCAGTGAAGTATATGTGACGCCCGCGGCCGGCGAAAACCGGACGGTTACATCCTGGCTTTGTCCGGCCGACAGGCGGTATGTCGCTCCCGACACAATCTCGAACGGAGCGGATGCCGTGGCTTTGCCCGCCAGAATTCCGCCGCCGGTATTGCGTACCTTGAACACTGCGTCCAAAGACCGGCCGGTACCCACCACGCCAAACGAATACGATTGGCCTTCGGAGGGCAACGTCACCGCGATGACGGGTGCATCCAGCCCTTCATCCAGCGGTGCAAGGACGGACAAGCCCGACACGTCGGCCTCGAGGCTGGACGCCGTCCGGAATGTCTTGACCAGATGGTCTTGGTTCCATTCACCGGTCCACGCAATGACCCGGTCGCCCACGACAGGATCCGCGACGACCGATGTCGGATACGAGTACAGCGCAGGGCTGACCGCGGCGGCCACGTTTGCGCCTTCAATCGCCACATGAACGGGATTGGCGGCCAGACGCGCAGGCGAAATCGGTGCATAATGCAGGCCGCCGTCGCCGCTGACCATGATGCTTGCCTGGACATAGGCGCCGTTGGCAATGGAAGCGGCGGGTTCGGAACCCGCAATGGACGACTCGATGGCGCCCAATAAGGTGACCGTATCGGGCGCGGATTGGAGCAGCAGGATGCCGGTCTCGCCGGAATGCAACAAGCCGGCGGGCGCGATGACCGATGCGCGAATCGCCGGATTGGCGGCGTCGCTCAAGGCGACGATGGCATGCGTCCCCGCGGCTTTGCCGGTCTCGCCGGTCCAGCGGACCATGCTCGTGAGACGTTTGGCGCCGGTGTCGTCCACAAGGATCGAGGCCAGCCATGCCGCACCGTTGGATGCGAGCGTCGTGAACGAATGGTCCGGAAGACCATTTCCGTCGGCATCCACGGCCGCGGCTTCCCTCACCACGGAGAAAGCGACGGCCACGGCCGGAATGACCGCCGAGGGACGCGTCCGGCTTGTGGCGCGGACCGTAAGGGTATGCGCACCGGGCTGAATGGCGCCCAACGCGGGCCCCGCCACCGAAAACAGGCCGCCCGCATTGCCGACATTGGCCACCAAGGGCGTTTCGTCGTCCAACGTAAACGAGACGCTCGCGGTATCGTCTGGACAATCCGTAAGCGCGGCAAGCGTGAGCGGCATGTCGAGCGAAGCGTTTGCGACATGCAGTACGGCGCCGTCCGCAAGATTCAGGGCATTTATTTCCTGAAGGACGCACGGTTCCTCAACAAATACCGCGACGACGGAACGGGCAGCCGTCATCGTAATGGTTGCAGGCATTGCGTTGCCCGTCAGATCGCCTTCCCAGTGATCGAAGTCGTAGCCGACGGCCGCCTGCGGCGTCAACGTTACGGTCGTACCGGCGGGATAGGGGCTTGTCGGGGGATCCAATTCCACCGTGCCCGTTCCCACGGGCTTGACCGTGACGCTCAGCGGGAAGGTCTGGGCACGCGATGCCGTATAGTTCTGAACCTGGACGGCCAAGACGTTCTCATATTGAACGGATGGCGGATCGAACAAATATCCATAAAGCGATGGTTGAACGGTTCCCGACCAACCTATGGGAATGGATGCGGTGTATTGTCCGAGCGCGTTGGTTTGCGGGGAACCGGGCAAACCGTTCATGACCACGCCCGCCAGCGGGTTACCATTGAAGGTTACGACACCTAAAATAGTCGCGGCCTGCGAGAAAACCGCCGTCAGCACACCGCTCATGATGACCGGTGTGGTTACGGGCGTCTGCGAACCCAGATTGATGCCGTTGAACAACCAATGGCTGAAAATCCAGTCTTGGGCCGGCGTTGCCTGGGCTGTGTGCGAACTGCCGGCCACAAAGGGCAGGATGGCCCCGTTCATCGCCAACGATCCGTCAATCAGCACCAAGCCCTGCCCCTCGATGGCAATGGTCACCAAGTACGAGGTGAACACCGCCCGGACAATATGATCGCTGTCCATGGTCACATTGAGCGATGTCGGGGCGCCGGGCACCGTGACGCCGTCCAATTCCCAGTGGTGCAACTGGTGAGGCGTGCCAAAGGCCGGATATGCTTGGATAACGGCTATGGAACCCTGTTCATACGTGTAGCTGCCGGGCGCTGGATCGGTCGATCCCTGGCCTTCGGCAATAAGGGTCAGCGCCCGTTGCGATGCCGCAAGAAACACGGCGGTAATCGTGTAATCCTTGTCCATCGTAATTTGCAAGGGGTTGGCGGAACCGGCGTTTACCCCGTTGACCACCCAATGGCTGAAGGCGCTTCCGGCTTGGGCTATCGCGCGGAGGCTCACGTTTTCGTTCGCTTCCGATTGGAACAGGATGGGCAGCGTATCAATAAAAAATCCGTTCCGTTCGATGCCGCCCTCGCCCACCGCGCTCAGATCAAGCCTAAAGGAGGAAAAGACGGCGTTGACGGTGTGATCGGCATCCATGGTTATATTGATCGTATCGCCGGCTCCGTATTGGATAATGCCGTCCACAACCCATTTGATCAAACTATATCCCTGATCCGGCGTGGCGGTGATGGGCACCACGGAATTCGTGGAGTGAGTGTACGCGCCCGGCGCGGGGTCGGTCGTGCCGCGGCCCGTTTTGGTAATGGTCAGGTTTTTCGATGCCGAAAATGTAAACGTGGCCTGGATGGTCGTATCGCGCGTGATATTGGTATTGAGGGATGGGTTCGTGCCCGCATTGGCGCCGTTGACGGTCCACCGGGCGAACGACCAGCCCGCCGCGGGCGTTGCATTGACGAAGAGGGGCGCGCCCGCCAGAACCGGCACAACGCCCTCGGGCTGCGGCGTGGTACCGATGGCGAGCGATCCTTGGCCGTTGATGACAAAGGTAACCAGGTACACCGTGAACACCGCGCGAACCGTGTGGTTGGCGTCCATCAACACTTCGAGGACATTGGGATTGGCGGGATTCGGGGGTACATCGTTCCCATCCACTATCCAGTGATGCAGGACATGCTGGCCGTTGGGCGCCGCCGTTATCGTGGCGGTGGATCCTTGCGCGTAATTGTACACGCCCGGCCCGGGGGTCACGGTTCCTTGGCCCAAGGAATTTTCCACGGTAAGGTTTACGGCGGTGCCTACCGAAAAGACGGCCCGTATCGTGACATCGTCGGTAAATGTGATGGGAAGCGGATTGGTGGCAACGAATTGGCCGTTGATTTCCCAATGATCGAAAAACGATCCGGTGCCCGGCGTGGCGACCATTTCCCCGCCTTGGCCCTCGAACATGTTGTATTGTCCCGGCGCAGGACCCAAGGGAGGAATGGCGGGCTCCTGGCTTTCTGGATCCCAGAGCACGGCCGTTCCATTTCCCTGCACCTCGAGCGTGGCCAGGTGCGAGGAAAAATACGCCATGAGAAAGCGGTCTGTATACATGGTCACGTTGATGGAATTCCCGGTTGGAAGGATGATTTCTCCATCTAGGATCCATGCGAGCAACACATGGCCGGGACCGGGATCGGGTGTGGCGGTAACGGTCACTAACGTATTCGGTGGGTAAGTATACTTACGGGGCTCTTCCATCGTCCCGCCTTGTGGATCGGTCGTTCCGGATCCAAAGACCCCTATACTCAACTCCGGTGACTCCGGTGTTTGCGCGAACGCGGAACCCGCAAGAAACACGATGCCTACGAGCATGAGCATGCTCTTTCGCATAGCCACCTCCCTGGCGCGGCAAAGCCGCAATATCATGGCCACAACTACTGCAATCTTTTTTGCCCACGAAAACCGGCGCGCCATCAGCATGCCGCATTCAGACTCCGCGAACAAAAAAACGATGTCATCTTTCTCCGTCCGCGATCCGTGGGACGTCGCGGACTGGATTATTGTTGTGCCGTTTCGGTGCCGCTGTCCGCCGCTTCCGGTGCTTCGGCGGGTGCATCCTGTTCTGCCGGTTCAGCCGTTGCCGCGGCGGACTCGCCGGACGAAGGTTCAGCCGGCGCCGTTTCTACCGCCGCTCCGGTCGGCTGTTCCGGAGACGCCGAAGAGGCTTCGGGAGCCGCTTCCGCCGGTTTTTCTTCCGCTTTCGGGAACAGATCCGGATTGCTCTTGCGCAGGCGGTCAAGCGCATTCTTGGCTTGGCGTTCGGTTTCCGTCCCCGGGAAACGATCGACCTGCGCCTGGTAAGCCGCCACGGCTTCGGGCAACTTGCCCAAATGCTCGAGACACCGTCCGATATTCAAGTCCTGCCGGCGCGCCGCGAAGGTGCCGGGCCATTTCTCGGCGACTTCCCTGTAGAACTCCAAGGCCTTTTCATATTGCGGCTCGTTTTCCGCGAGGTTGCCGAGGCCCTCGACCGCATCCGCGACGTTCGGGGATTCCGGATGTTCCTTGCGCAGGCGCTCGAATGCGTCGCGGGCTTTGTCGTATTGCTTCGCCTCGAACGCCGCCTCGCCCATCATGTAAAGGGCAAGCGCCGCCACGTCGCTTTTACCCTTCGCCACGTTTTCCAACTCGGCCGCGCGCAGGCCGGGGTCTTCATTTTCCATGGCGCGGGCATATCGCGCCATTTCCGAATCGTGCGCGCCGCGCACGTTTGCACGGTACAACAATCCCGCAATGATGCACAACACCACAAACGCCGCGCCGGCGCCGTACAAAACAGGGTTTTTCTGTATCTGCTCGACCAGTTGCGACCAGTCGCTCTTCTTGGTCACTTCCTCGAGGATATCCGGCGCCTTTTTCTTTACTCTCGTTGCCACGCTGCCTCCGTTTCTACTTCGGGAACTCAACTGTCGTTATTTGAACATGCCCTATAAAATATTGCCCCATTCCACAATCCGCCATTGACCGTCCGTTTTGGTCAAATAGACGACGACTTGGCCCTGCATATTGATAGGCGGCTCCACGCGGGGGTCAACGGGTTCCGCCACCGTGCCAAAAGTCTCGACGGCTTTCGCGCGTCCGTTTGCCTCAATCGTGATGCGCGGGACCACGCGCGTGATGCGGATGGTCCGGTACTTTCGGAAGATTTCGTTCAGATACTCCTGCAATCCGGCATAATCACGGCCTTCCGCGTCATGATAACTGCGCGACACGTGCGCCAGCACCTTGAAAATGCGCCGCGATTGCATGCCTTGCGCTACATCGTCCATTACGGTTGCAATTTGCTCCTCGTCCGTAAGGCGTAGCCCGCTGGCTTCGCCGATTTTTTGCAGACCCGGAATGCGGGCGGGCAAATCGGCGCTTTTGCAACCCGCGGCAAGGGTCGCGGCGCACGTTAATGCCATGGCAAAAGCCCATCTCATTGAGCGTCAACCGATCCCTTTTCCGGCGTCATGGTGATCATCAATCTACGCCCGCCCGTGACGCCCCTTTCCTGCACATTGACTTCCAAGTTCTTGCCGGGTTTTTTGAAAAATAACGTCTTGCCGCCGGCTTCGAGGACGTTGTCGAGCTTCCATCCCGCCGTGGGGCATTCCTTTACGTAGAACGCCACCAGATCGTAAAGCGATGCGCGTGTGGTGTAGACCATTCGCCCCACGGCAAACTGGGCCGATTCGTACACGAAGGTCCGTTCCAAATCTTCCTTGAGGCCGACTGGCAGCGGAATATCCTTGAACCGTTGATCCGACGATAGCGCCAATCCCGGCTCCGGCACGACCGGCGCCACGTACGGCTCCTTCGTGTCCTGATGCGTCGTGGAATCCATCTGAGCCACGGGCGGAGTTTGTTTTTTTTGCCACGGCATGGTTTCACAGGCCGTGCACAACAACGCCGTCAATGCCACGAGAACGATACACCGTTTCATCGCAGGACCCTTTCCGTTCGTCTTGCACAAACACCCCAAACATCATAACTCACTATGCAACGCCATCATAGCAGCAATCGTCGAATCGAGTCAAAGGTTTCCGGGCTGGATGGTTTTATGGGCGATATGGGAATCGGCGTTACCGCCCGGCATGACAATCCTGAAGCGCAGGACGGCCTTTCCAGAGTCAATTACCACCCGTAGAACTAGTGGCTTGAAAAAAGGATCCTGACGTGGGCAACACCCACGTCAGTTTTGATTTGGCCAGGCGTTTGCCGTTGCAAGGGCGGCCCCGATATGCGTCATGGCGCTATCTACTTCGGCCGGTTCAAGGAATCCGATTGACAGGGCGTCAACACACCCAAGACCTAGGACAAACCGGATGGATTCCGCGATGTTGTCCTTGCATTCGCCTTCGCAGGCTATCTTCATGCCGATAACGCCTTTGCCGTTTTCGTGCGCCGTGCGCAAGACGGGCACGACTCGGTCGGGCGGCGCATCCATTTTTTTGCCGAAGGGGTTGATGCGTTCCATCAATATGTCCACCCATGGATGTTCGGCGGCCTTTTGGGAAACGTCGAGGTTGTGCGAGGAAAGCCCGTGGGCGCGAATGATTCCCTTGGCCTTGGCTTCCGCGAGCACGTCCATGCACGGTTTCAGTTTTTCGGTCCAATCGGGATCGGTGACGCAGTGCAGAAGCACGATGTCGAGCATGTCCGTGTCGAGTTCCTTGCGGAAACGTTCCAGGTCGTCACGGACGAGTTGGGGATCGCGCGCAACGGTCTTGGTCAGCAGGACGGCCTTGTCGCGCGGAATAAACGACTTGAGCGCCTCGTGCATATAGGGATGCGTTCCGTACATGTCCGCCATGTCGAAAAAACGAATACCCTTGCCGTAAGCATGACGCAGGAGGCCGAGATAGGCGTCGTGACCCCGGCGAACAAGTTCGGATGTGTGATTCCATGCCTTCGTCCCTGTCCCCATGCCGGGCAGGGTGACTGTTACGCCGCATTTACCGAGCGTTCGAATGGCCGGCGCGTCCGGTTCCACGATTTCCCCGGCGTGCGCAGCCGGCACGGCCAGCGAGGCAGCGACCGTTCCCGCGGCGACTTGGATGAAATCGCGCCGGTTGATGCCGATCAGGCGCGATTGACGCACGTCTCTGCCATGCCCCGGCGTTTTTCGTAGGCGCATATTTTGTCCTCATGCCGCAGGGTCAGGCTGATTGGGTCCCAACCGTTGATTAGGCATTCCTTCTTAAAGGGGTGGATTTCGAACGGGATCGCTTCGCCATTTGGTTTTACGATGCGCTGTGCGGGCAAATCGATCGTTAGCCGATATCCATCCAGCGCACGAACTTCCTGGAACAAGGCTTCGACAACGCTGCCCGGCAATACGATGGGCAACAGGCCGTTGTTGAAACAATTATTGAAAAAGATGTCGGCAAACGACGGAGCCAGAATGCAGCGAAAACCGTAGTTTTCCAATGCCCAAGGCGCATGCTCGCGCGAGGAACCGCAACCGAAGTTGTCCTTGGTCAACAAGATTTTAGCGCCTTTATAACGCGGCGCATTCATCTCAAAATCCGGGTTTGGCGATCCATCCGGCCGATAGCGCCAGTCGAAGAAAAGGAAATTTTCGTAACCCGTTCGCTCGATGCGCTTCAAAAATTGTTTGGGAATGATCTGATCGGTGTCCACATTGAGTGCTTCGAGGGGTGCCACAATGCCGGTCAAAACGGTAAATGGCTTCATGAGACGGTCTCCTGTGGCGATTTCCCGGTGTCACCGGGCGATCGGCAATTGAAATGAAAGTTTCACGATTTGTCCCGCGGATTTTATAGACGCGGCGGATCCTGACATTGTTTAATACTTTAGGCGCAAATCAGGAGAATCCCAACGTCCTTTTCGTTTGTAAATGGGGACGTCAGTTTTTCTTCCCCTTTGCCAGAGCCAGCAGGGACGCGGGCGTGTCGCCATAGAGTTCCGAATCAGTGCTGCAACTTGCCGCGCAAAGCGTCTTGATCTCCTGCACCGTCATGCCGGCGGCTTTCGCTTCCGTGACGACCTCGTGCAGCCGGCCGATGATCTTCGATCGGCAAAGTTCCCGGCATTTGGCTTCGACGCCCTTGTTGATGTAGACGCCCATTCCGCGGCGGGTGAAGACAATTCCCATGACTTCCAAGTCCCGGTAGGATTTCGCCACCGTGTTGGGGTTGATGTTCAGTTTCTCCGATACTTCGCGCACCGAAGGCAGTTGATCGCCCTCTTTCAGGCGTCCCGATGCAACCGCGAACAAGACCGTGTTTTCAATCTGAACGTATACTGCGACGCTACTGCGGATATTGACGTTTTCAAACATGGATACGGTTCCTTTCCGTTAGTTACTCCACTATAATGACAACTCGGCCTTGTAAAAATCAACGAAACAGGGCAAACAGTCGAATTGGACCCTGCAGGCCTCCGCCGCGGGATCCCTTTTCAAATTCGATGGCGCGTTTATGATAAGGACTGGGCCAACCGGGTCCGCTTTTACCGGCCCATGCGCGCGCAACACGTTCGGAAGTCAATTCGTTCGCCAAGGTGTTGGCGACACGAATCGTGATCTCATGCATGCCGGCGGAAATCGGCGGAAATTCCACGCGCCACGGCGGCGCCAGAATATTGCCGACGGGTTTGCCGTCCATGAAAACCTGCGCGGCGTATTCGACCGGCCCCGTTGACAGTTGCAGCATTTTCCCCGCCCATGCTTCGGGTAGTTCGAAGACTGCGGAGTAGTCGGCCTGTCCGGAAAAATCTTCGCCGAGCCAATCTTTCCAGGATTTCGCCTGATCGAAGGGAACCGATGGTTGATCTTGTGGAACAATCTCGAAATCGTGTTCGCCGGCAACGTAACGCCGGTACGGTTTGGCTTGGATGCGTTCGTCCAGCGCCATGTCCTCCCTTGAGGATCGGTAAACGGGTTGCACATCGTACTTCCGGTTGCTCATGAAAAACACGCACGTCTGGCCGGGTTCCAACTGCACGCCGATGCGCCCCTTTTTTGTGCGCATGGACAGCATGAGACCGAGGCGGATATGGAACGTGTAAAGATACGGCGCGTCAACGGACAATTCGCCTTTGTAGAACTCGGCCCCTTCGTTGAACAGCATCAGGATGTCTCCCCCCTCGACGCGCCGGGTCGCCACGCGGATGTCGCGCGACTGTGGCATGATGACGGCCGTTGCGGGGATGGCGGTCACTGCGGATTCGATGGTCGGGAAAGCGGGTTTCGCCTCGCCGGGCGTGCCGTCCGTTCCGGGAAGGTGGCCGAAACAGACGACTTGCCCGCCCGCGGAGGCAAACGCGCGCAAGCGATCAAGAGAAACGGGATGCATCCAACAGACCTTGCCGCAGACGACGGTGTCGTACCGCATGGCGCCGGCGACGAGTTGCTTGCCGTCCACATGCGTTGCGGGGTCCATGAGAAGATCGTCATCCAGCAGATCGAAATCGTGTTGCGTGGCCAGCAATTCCCGCGCGAGTTGGTCATGCGATTCGACGGCTTCGGTGGCTTCAAGTCCGAGCGCCCACATGTCGCGCACGGGGTAATACAGGGCCGTGCGGATGCCCGGGGTTCCAATCGAAAAGAGATAGCCCATTCGCGCGGCATATTCCCACAAGGCGGTTTCGCTTTCCCACAAGGGATCCACGGGGCCGAAATGCGGGCGTTCACCCGTCATGTGATGATCCCGGGTGGTCAAGGGCATGCAGCCCACAACGAGGAGATTGATGCCGCGCACGAGCTGATAATCAACGACCCATTTCGCCTGGGCGGGCGTGAGGCCGTTGCCGTAAACGCAAAACGATTCGGAGAAGGCAAAGCGCGTGCCGTTCTGATGCGCGGCGCTCGAAGCATATTTGGGGAAAAAGTGCTGGTTTTCTTTTCCGGGGAATAGTTGACGCCAGATAACGTCCACGCCGGGCACGTCCATCGCGCGTAATTGCCGCAGGGCATGGCCGAATCCGTAACGGACCGCGTTGATCGTTTCGTCCTCGCCGTTGAGATGGCCGCCCGACGCAACTCCGGCGCGCCGGCACCAATCCCGGATTTGAATGAAATAGGCGTCGCGAAAACGGGCCGTCCACAGATCGTAGAATTCGATTCTTGCGCGGGCCACATCCAATGGCGCCTCTTTACCCGGCGGAGCAAACAACAGCGGGAGAATCCCGGCGATGTCGCGTCCGTGGCGGGCGCGATAGAGTTCGTCCATGCCCGGCGTCCACGTGATTGATTTGGGAGGATTGAGATTTGGGACATTCGGCTCGTCGGTGAACGTGAACTTGACCGTTTGGCCGAAATGCGGTTCGAGCACGGCGCGATACGCTTCATGTGTCAATTCGATGAACCGGCGCATGGCATCGGGGTTCAGCAGATCGGCATACCCACCGCGCTTTATCCGATACAGACCGGCTCGTGCATGGGCCTGCGGCATCCACGTTTCGCCCGGCCGCACGATCTGCCCCGTATCTTCGATGATCAGCGCGAAGGCATCCGGCGGAACCGTGTAGGCGGTCGCCGACTCGACCGGTTCGCGCACCATCGTGTGTTGCAGGAATTCGGGATGTCCCTCCGCGACCTTCCCGATGGCTTGACCGGACGGCCATCCGCCCTCGTCGTACAGCCACCAGTTCATGCCCAACGAAGCGGCTTCCTCGACAGCCAAACGGGTCCGTTCCATGAATTCCGGCGTCAGATAATCGGGATCGAGAAGGTTGTTTGTGCTGTCGGGACGAAACGCGTGTGGCATCGGAAGCATGCAGACGCTTCGGAATCCGTGCGCGGCCATCTCGCGCAAGTGTTCCCGCAACCGTTCCGGTTCCAGCGGCGCATTCCACAACCAGAACGGTCCCGGCCAGAGCAGGGAGTCGGGTTCCATAAAGGCTTTTGCATCGAAACCCGGAACCGGTTTCACACTGTCAGGGGGCTGCGCTTCCGGCGGAAGCGACGCCATCGCCGCCATGCAACAAGCCATCGCGCCATGAAGTGAAGCGATCATTTTTCAGCCGGGCTCTCCATGTCCGAGAAAAAAGCAGCAGGTTTACAGGACTCAGAATACAGAATCCTGAATCCAGAATGCCTGGTTCAGGTTTATTCGTTGCCATCCGGTCATCTTGCCGGTAAAGATAATAGGCCGATACGATGACTCATTGCACCAAGGGCTTCCCCTTGCCAGCGCTTTCCCGGTTGCGCGTTAGGGCGCAAACGGGCTTTGTCTAGTCTGCCGGAACGACGCCTTCGGCGCGCAATTCGGCGATGCGCCGCGTGGCCGTTTCGTGTTTGGGATTGATGGCGGCGGCTTTTTCATAGGCGGCCAGGGCGCCGGGCTTGTCGCCGCGTTCATCGAGGATTTCGGCGATTCCCGCGAGAGCCTCGATGCAGCGCGGATCGAACCCCAGCGCTTTGTGGAACAAGTCGAACGCCTCGCCGGAATTGCCTTCGGCGCGCCGTACGATTCCGAGCAGGGACCAAGCGACGGCATCGTAGGGCTTCCTCTCGGTCAGTATAAGGCTTATCGCCTTGGATTCGGGAAGTTGGGGATGTTCGGCGACGAGTTGCGCGGCCGTTTCAAACAGGATGCGCGAGTCGGCGTTTTTTTCGAGGGTTTGTTGCAGCAGCACGATAGCGTCCCGCCATTTTCCCTGTTGCCGCAGGGTTTCCACGAGCATGGACCGCGCAAAAATGTTTTCGGGATAATAATCAAGGGTGGTCCGGCATAGGGCTTCGGCGCGATCCCAATGGTCTAGGCTTTTGGCGGTAAGAATGGCCCCGTTGAGGCACTGGGCATGGCCCGGCGCGATGTCCAGCGCCTTGTCGAAAACGGCCGCGGCTTCTTCGAGCCGGTCGCCGCGTCTCAGGGATTCGCCGAGATACGCCAAGGTTTCGACATTGCCGGGTTGCAAGGCGGCCGCTTGTTGAAAGGCCGCGGCGGCTTGGGTCCAGTCCTGTCTTCTGACCAGAATTAGGCCTTTTTTTGCATGGACGGCCGGATTGTCGGCTTGAAGGGCTTCGGCTTTTGCCACGGCCGCAAGGGCTTCATCGAGGGCTTCACCCGACACATGGATATCCGCAAGAAGCAGCCATGCGTCGGCGTTGTCCGGATGTTTTTCAAGGAATTCGCGGCAGAGGGCGGCCGCTTCGTTGTCGCGCTTGTGTTCCGCAAGCAGCCGCGCTTCGCCGAGCCATGCGCCGGGCCGTTCGGGCGCGATTTCGCGGGCCTTCCGGTAGGCGTTTTGGGCTTCCGTTATCTTTCCCAGTTGGCCGAGTGTCGTCCCAAGCCGCTCATGCGCCATGAAATCGTCCGGTTTGAGTTCGATCAGGCGTTGACAGATCGATGCCAGATTTTCCATATCGCCGAGTCCCTCGTACGCAAGCGAAAGTCCGGCCAGCGCGCCGGCATGATTGGGATCATGCTTCAAAGTGCGCTGATAGGCCTCGACCGCGCCCCGCAGGTCTTGGCCTCTGCGTCGTACTTCGGCCAGTACAAGCCAAACGTCCGGCTGGCTGTCATCTTCAACGGCTAGCGATTCGAGGAGGCTTCGGGCGGCGGGGAGATTCCCTTTGCGGGACAGCACATCCGCCAGCGTGAGGCGCGACGGTTTGTCGGATGGATTCAATGCAAGGGCTTGGTTGAGGGCTTCAAGGGCTTCATCCAGCCGGTCCTGCTTGATCAGAACAACCCCCAGACGGTGCCAGACCGTTGCATTTTTCGGATCGGCTTCGATCGTTTTACGGTATGCGGATTCCGCGCCGGGCCAGTCTTCTTGCTCTTCCATGGCGCGTCCGGCATCCAACAAGGCCTCGGGGCTTCCGGCTTGGAACAATGATCGCAATCCGGCGTCGCGGTCGCCGACCGCAATCTGAAGGTTACCCAATCGTCGCAGAATTTCGGTATCGTCCGGGCGCAAGGCAAGCGCCTGATGCAACAGCCGGATTGCGTGATCCGTTTTGTCCTGTTTCTCGAGCGCCGTCGCGAAACGCAGCAGGATGCCCGCATCGTCCGGGCCTGTTTCCGCCGCCCGTTCAAAGGCTTTCGCGGCGATTTCGATCCGGTCCCTTTGCAGCGCGGCCTCCCCCAGTTCCATGAGGCCGTCTTTCGTCCGGATCGCGCGCGAGGGATTGCGGCGAATGCATTCGGAAAAGGCGCCCAGCGCGGCCTCCCAATCTTCGGCATCGCGAAATGCCGCCGCCAGACGCGCCATAGGCTCCGCGGCGTTTGGACTTCGTTGCGCGGCATTTTGCCATGCGGCGATGCGATTGGCGGGGTATTCTTCCTCCAGCAAACGGTCGAGAAGTCCGGCCGCCGCCTCGTTTTCCGGATCGGCCGCCAAGGCTTCGTAATAGCACTTCAGGGCATCGGCGGAAAGACCGGTTCCCCGCGAAGCGTTGCCGCGATCAATCCAATTGCGCACGACTTCATCCCGCATGCCTGCCCAGCGGGAAAGGGCATCGTCATCCGGCGCCCATCCGATGGCGCGCAGGGCTTCTATCCTATATGCGTGGACCGGGGAAAGATCCGGAAAACGTTCGACGACGGTTTTCCACACGGTTGCGCGTTCCTCGGGATTGCCTTGCGCGCGGAGTAGTCGGTCCAAAGCTTCGGCAGCGTCGAAAACCGGCCAGCCGCCTCGTCCGAACGCAAGTGCGCAAACATGGGCCCATTGCGCCGCGGTCGTGTTCCCGGCTTGTTCAAATTCACGCGCAAGAGCGGCAAGGACTTTCAATGGTCTGTCGCCACCTTGGGCAAGGGCCGCATAAGAACGTATCGAACGGACAAAGGAATCAAGCGGAACCGGTTGGGCCGCGGCATTTTGAATCAGACGTCGCAGCGTCACGGCCTCCGAGTAAATTCCGGGAGCAAATGCGCATGCGGCAAGGCGCGCCTGCAAGGCCCGATCCGCTTGGGCATCGGAAAAAATCCGAAGCGCCAGCATTTCACCCGCGGAGACCCGCTTTTCGGGATCAAGCGTGCAGAGGCGCTCAAGCGCGTATACGGCGCTGTCGAGGTCGCCATGTTTCAGCGCCGCGACAGCTTCGCAGAAAGACAGGGCGGCATTGGCGTCTTCTGTGCCCGTTTCGGCGCCTGGCAATGCCGTGGCGATGGTCAACGCGGATACGGCATGCCACAACGCTTTTGGGTGCATACCGTCCTCGTGAAAAAACGCGGCCGGGTCCCAGTCTTGAAAAGCGCTTTCCAAATTCAGCGACTGAAAGTTTTGGGTAATCTCGAGCGTTTGGGCGGCACGCTTGAAAGCGGCAAAGTCGAGCCGGTTCGCGCCCGGCACCGGCGGGAAAAAAACCGCCAGCAGCGGAATCCCGCTTAGAACACGGTTCATTTCCTCCAGATGCCGCACAACGAGCGGACGGCCGGACACAATGCCCCAAAGATGGCGATGGAGATCCCGCTGAATGGCCAATATGTCCGCGAACCACGAAGAGTCCGCCTGACGGAAATGACGCGATTGGCCGTCGTCTGCTCCTGTGCGGCTGTCGTCGGCATTGCATCCGACGATGACCATGTCCGGCTGAACGCGCGGCAATTTCGATCGCAGCAACGCCAATTCCTGGGCGGTGTCATAGCCTTCGACGGCCATGTTCCAAACCTCGTAATGCGTCGGGCCGGATCGCCGATTGAGCATCGTTTCCAGCATTTTCGGATAGGTCTCGTCCGGTGCAATCCAGCGCCCAAAAGTCAGCGCATCTCCGATTACGAGAATTCGAAATGTCTCAGGTGCCTTTTCCGGGTTGAATTCGACATCGCGAAAACCGAAGGAATTCGTCGCGAAACAATTGCCTAGGACGGCGTTTGGCCGGAGTTCGTACACAAGGTTTTTCTCGGACGATCGCACATGCACCGGCCCGTTGCCTTCAGAATCCCACGCGTAGATCCACCCGCTGTCGCGACAATAGACCGCGGCCGGATCCTGTTGTGCCGGCGAAGCCGCCAGAAGAATCCCCAGCACCCCCGCTGCGCTCACCCAAAAGAAAAAACAGAATGCCGCGGCAAGAACAATCCCGCCGATTATTCGACTTGCTCTTGTGCGTCGCCGCTGCACTCAGACATCCTCTCGATGCGACCGGCATGATTACCCGCCCGGAATTCTACGCTACTGTCCGGCACGGGGAAAATCAAGACATTCTCCCCCGCCGCACGTTTTCAACCGGCTTCCTATCTATTGGACTCTTCCCCCTACATTCGCCACGGGCTTCGCATGGGCCGGTACAACATACGATTGGCTTCGTCGCTGCCAATGAAACGCTCGGTGCTCCAATCCCATGTCAATTCACCGCCGAGGCGCGTCGCGATATCCGCGACAAGCGTCAACGTTGTGGCCGAATGCCCAGCCTCGACCGGCGCGGCCGGTTCCCGCCGCGTCCGCACACATTCGAGAAAATTTTCGTGATGGTCGTTCGAGACATACAGATGTTCGTCCGAGGATGCTAGAGCCGTCCTCAAAACCGAAGCCGGTTCGGCCCAGATCCCGCTGCGGTTGACGAGAATCCAGCCGGTCTCGCCCTCGAACCGGCACCCGTGCGGCTGCTGGGTTTCATCCGAAAAGATCAGCCGCACGCCGTCATTGGCCTGAATCTCGACCCACCAGGCAACGGACGTATCCGCCAATCCGTTTTTGGGAAATTCCGCCTTGCCCTTGATCGTGATTTGTCCCGAAACCAGGCCCGGCGCGCCCCATTGGGCGATGTCAATGTGATGCACGCCCCACGATTGAATCCAGCCGGCGCAGTAGTCGGAAATGAAATACCAATTGAACGATCCCTTGAGATCATTATGCGGCGTATAGGGGGCCGGACCAAGCCATGCATCGTAATCCAAATCGGGCGGTGGCGGGGCCGGGGGCGCTTCGGGCAGTACACGGCCTCCGGGCACGCCGACCTTTACCGTGTGCAGTTTGCCCAGATAACCGTTTCGCGCCAATTCGCATGCGAAACGGAAATCGCGGCTCGATCGTTGCTGCGTGCCCACCTGGAAGACGCGTCCATGCCGGCGCACGGCTTCGACAAGCGCCCGGCCTTCGGCCACCGTCAGCGTCAACGCCTTCTCGCCATACACATCTTTGCCGGCGGCAACCGCCATCGCGCCCTGCACGCCATGCCAATGTTCCGGCGACGCAATCACGACCGCGTCAATGTCGTCACGCGCCAGAACTTCACGAAAATCCTGGTAAATCGCGCAGGCGCGGGACGAATCGCCACGGCCGGCATAATGATCGTCTATCTGCATCTTGAGCGCTTCGCACTTCGAGCGATAGGCGTCGCAGACCGCGACGACTTTGGTGTCCTTGCGCCCCATCAACGCATGAGCGTGGCCGCTGCCGCGCGCTCCCGAACCAATAACGCCGACGGCGATGCGATCCCCTGGGGCCACCCCGCCGTTGCGCCCCAACACCTCGGCGCGAACCACTTGATGCGCACCAATGGCCACCGCCGCACTTGCCAGGAAAGCGCGACGCGATACGGCATGCATTATGAAAAACCCTCCCGATTGTATCGTTCCGCTTTACTATAGCGAAAAGCGATCCAGCTTGCGAATAATGAAATGGAGTGGCTGCAAATGGGCCTTTTCAGGGGGTTTCAAGGAATGGACGAGGGTCGGTGATTGAGTTATGGACTCGGAAAGTCTCTTTTTAGGAACATCTCTGTCCAAATGGCGGCTTGCAGAAAGCCATTTTGAGTAAATAGACAGCGTTTTTCCGGGAAAGCGTTCTTGGGACCCCTTTTCTTCGCGATGAAGAAGAAGTGTTCCCGGTCAATCGTATTTTGGGCCGCTCTGACATGCGGATTTGAGTTCGGAATCGCTTGGCCCGGATATCCGAGCCCTGTTTTCCATCTGCGTATATCTGCGTCATCTGTGGATCATGTGATTTTCCGCAGATGACGCAGATAGTCGCAGATATCGAACCGATGAACGGAATAAAAAGGTAAAACGTGGCTCCTTGCGGTTTTGTGGTTTTTTTTACCATTCTTTTGGACAGCAATGTTTTAGGAAACGGCGACGATTCCACGCCAGTCTTGTTGCCAAAATGCACACAACATGCTACTATTTGCTCATGAAACCGTTTGATTGGAACCTCGAAAAGAATAATTGGCTTCGGTCAGTTCGGCGCGTTACCTTTGAGGAGATCATCTTTCACATTCAAGCCGGAGACTTGCTCGATGTGATTCAGAGCGGCAAGTCCGGCAAATATCCGAATCAACGCATCTTCGTTATCAATATCGAGGGATACGTTTACCTTGTTCCCTTTGTTGAATCGGAAGAGGCGATCTTTCTCAAGACGGTTATTCCGAGCCGAAAGATGACCAAGCGATACTTAGGAGCGAGAGAACATGAAACTGACTGAGGAAGAACGGGCTATCCTGGAATCGGTCGAGCGCGGCGAATGGGAAAGCGTGCCTCATCTTGCGGACGAGAAACGCCGCTACCAAATCGCAGCCCGTGCGGCCCAGCGCAAGAACAAGCGCGTGAACATTCGCATGACGGAGATTGATCTTCTACGTTTTCAGAAAAGAGCGGCAGAGGAAGGATTGCCGTATCAGACCTTTATATCGAGCATCCTCCACAAATACATTACAGGACTATCCGTCGCGCAAGACGAACGATGACCGACAAAACAAACCCATTTCCCGCGTTGCTCCACCGCGAACCGGCGCTGAAATGACTACTTCCGCACCAGTCTCGACACATAAATGCGAAAATTGTTGCCGCGAAAGAGAGAGCATTGTAATGACTCTAGGAGTTTTCCGTCCGGAATTATAGCCAGCGCCTGGCGGAGGGTCCGCAAGGATGGCGAATCCTCCAGGCATTCCCATGCAAACAACGGCTGCGTGGTGTGGATGAATATGAGCGATTCCCTCCATACCTATTATTACTATTATACTATGTTACTAATCCCCGTTTCAAGCGCCGCGTGGTCGAAAAATGGAGGAAAAATCGCTGCGCGCCTTCCAAATCCGCGCCAGTTACGCGTCCGCGCGGGTAGCTCGAATTTTTCGACCCGCCCGCATCCCGCCACTGTTGACAAGAATCAATTACGCAACCGGATCCCGGTGAGTTGAACAAACCATTTCTTTATGGTAACATTTACATCAGTGCCGGAGTGGTGAAATTGGCAGACACGCTAGGTTCAGGACCTAGTGCTCGCAAGGGCGTGGGGGTTCAAGTCCCTTCTCCGGCACCATTCTTTTTTCGGGCCTCTTTACCCCGTAGGGTGAAGAAAATCAAACGATGCCCAATGCCTAGATATTCATCCTGATTTCACGGGCCTCAGGTATCGCTCCAGATTGGCGTACACATTCAGACGAGGGGGCGGCAGCAGAACGTTTTTCGTCTCTGAGCCTTCGATCAGGTCACGAAACGTTGGGAAGTGGGTGTCTCGAACAACCAGCACATACCATCTGTCACGACGGAAGGCTTTCTTTCGTTCTGTTTCATACGTTTGCCACTGTTCAGGCGGTGTGTTCTTCTTGGGTTGGCGCGGCGTGGGAGCGTGGTGGAAAACAAGAGGAATGGTGCGGGCGGCCCCCCACTCCGGCCCCACCGGTAACGCGGCCGCCACTTGCAGGAACCGTTGGGCCCCAGCGGATCGCGTCGAAAGGCCGCGCCGGCCTCCGATACAATTCCCCAGCATCGAATTATCTAGTCAAAAGCCGAACTCATTGCTGTCCAAAAGAATTGCAAAAAACCACAAAACCGCAAGGATCCACGTTTTACCTTTTTATTCCGTTCAGCGGTTCGATATCTGCGACTATCTGCGTCATTTGCGGAAAATCACATGATCCACAGATGACGCAGATATACGCAGATGGAAAACAGGGCACGGATATTCGGGCCAGGCGATTCCGAACTCAAATCCGCATGTCAGAGCGGCCCAAAATACGATTGATCGGGAACACTTCTTCTTCATCGCGAAGAAAAGGTGTTCCAAGAACGCTTTCCCGGAAAAACGTTGTCTATTTACTCAAAATGGCTTTCTGCAAGCCGCCCTTTGGACAAAAATGTGTAGTACACGTTCGATTTACGGCCGCTCTGCCATGTGGCGGGTATAAGCGAAACGCTTATTCGGCAAATACTTAAAACTGGTCGGGGCGGCGGGATTCGAACCCGCGACCTCTTGGTCCCAAACCAAGCGCGCTAAACCGGGCTGCGCTACGCCCCGAATACGGCGTTTTCCGGATGTATTAGACCACATTCAGGCGCTGGCGTGCAACGATGCGATGACGGTGCGGTGGGGATAGCAACGTGTTCGTCCGTTGCGGGAATGTCCATTGTATCCATTTCTTGCGTCCGGCTGTTCGGAGAGGTACTCTCCTGACAAAGAGGGAAAGGAGCCGCATCGCATGCTGATTGCAACGACCATGGCCGCGCTGGCCCTCATCGGCGCCAGTCCGGCGGATATCGTCGTCGAAAAGGTCTATGGCACGGAACTCCCCGGTAAGTACAAGCATCCGGCCTGTATCGAGGAACTCGCCAACGGCGACCTTTATATCGCTTATTACGGCGGGGCGGGTGAATATGAGCCCGACACGGCCGTCTATGCCGGACGGTTGCGCAGAGGAACGAAAACGTGGTCGAAGCCGAAGATCATCGCCGACACGCCGCTTCACTCGGATGGCAATCCGGTGGTCTGGCAGGCGCCCGACGGTATTGTTTGGCTGTTCTACAATGTGCGCTACGGCGAGACGTGGTCCGACACGCGCATTCACTGCAAGATCTCGAAAGACGGCGCGAAAACATGGTCGGACGCGTTTGTCGTGGGCGAGGAACGCGGCATGATGGTCCGTTCGCGGCCGATCCTGCTCAATGACGGCGATTATCTGATCCCCATTTATCATGAAACCGGACACGACCGCGAAAACGTCGGCGCGGACACGACGTCCCTTTTTCTGCGTTACAATCCCAAGACGAATGCGTGGTCGGAGTCCAGCCGGATTCATGCGCGGTTCGGCGCGCTGCAACCGTCCGTCGTTCAGATGAGCGACCATCATCTGATCGCTTATATGCGGCGCGGCGGCGGTTACGACATGACCTCGGATGCCTGGATGCCCCGCGCGGAATCGCACGATGGCGGGAAAACGTGGACCGACGCCGTCGAGACCGCGTTTCCCAATCCGAACGCGGCCATTGATTTCATCAAACTACGAAACGGACATCTGATGCTCGTCTACAACGACAGCATGACCGACCGCACGCCGTTGACGGTCGCCGTTTCAACCGACGGCGACAAGACGTATCCGTTCAAACGCGATATCGCCACGGGGCCCTTCGATTACGCCTATCCCTACGCCATCCAAACGCGGGACGGGAAAATCCATGTGGTCTACACCTCGCATGAACGCACGCGGATCAATCACGCCGTATTCGAGGAAAGCGCCATCACGGGCCGGTAGCCGACACAGAGGCCGTTTGGCATGAATATGCGGGGCGATTGACGGTATAATCAGGTATTGTGGCCCTTGGAAAGCGAGGAAAATATGTATATCGGACGAATTGTGTGCGTGGCATTGACGGCGGACGGGCGGTTGTGCGCGTCATACCGGGTATCGAGCCGGTCGTTTCCGAACCGGACGGCGGCCGTGAAGCCGGACAAGGTCAGCATCATCCCGAAACCGGGTTTTGAGGCGGACGTTCAGAAAAACCCCTATATCGCGTACAACTGCGCTCGAATCGTTTGCGGCGGCAAGGCGGCGGTCGTGACAAACGGCAGCCAAACAGACGCGATTGCCGAAAAAATAGCAATGGGCATGCCGCCACGCGATGCGCTTGCATTGTCGTCGCTTATTCTCGATTATGAGAAAGACGACTTCAATACGCCTCGCATCAGCGCCGTCGCTGATGTACGTGACGGAAGCGGTTGGCTGGCCACTGTGCGGCACGATGCACTTGAAGTTCGTCGGATGCCCCTTTCGCCCGGCAGGTTTTTCTATGTGGCCACTTACGAGGAAAACGCGGTCTCGGATCAATTCGGCGGTGATTATGACGCCTCCGATGCGGATTCCGCGTGCGATTTCATCCTGGGCAAGGGCGTGTTCGCGAAACGCGAAAAACCGGTGACGGCCGTCGCGGCCATCGTGTCCGGCGGCGGTTTCGAGTTGGCCGCAAAAGATGTGTCCGTTTCATAATTTGAGCGGATTGTTCTTGTCGTGCTCGTAATCGAGTAAACAGTTGGGCCTTTTGATTACGCTCACGCGCACGAGCACGAGAAGATCGTAGTCGTATCTGGCGCCGAAGATGAGGGTGAGTCATGACATCCGTATATACGAGTCCGCTGGTTGAACGCGTGGCGACGCGCGAGATGTGCGAACTATGGAGCGCGCAACGCAAGTTCTCGACGTGGCGGCGCTGTTGGCTGGCGTTGGCCGAAGCCGAGCACGAACTGGGCCTACCCATTACTGCGGAGCAACTCGAGGAGATGCGCGCCCATCTCGACGACATTGATTTCGAGGCGGCGGAGCGTTTCGAGCGCGAACTGCGGCACGACGTCATGGCGCACATCCATGCTTTCGGCGTCGTCGCGCCGAAAGCAAAAGCGATTATCCATCTCGGCGCGACCAGCTGCTACGTCACCGACAACACCGATTTGATCCTTATGCGCGAAGGCTTGGATTTGCTGCTGTCGAAAGCCGTAAATGTGCTCGCAGCACTTGCGGTTTTTGCGCGGCAATGGAAAGATTTGCCGACGCTTGGCTTCACGCATTACCAGCCCGCGCAGGTCGTCACCGTCGGCAAGCGCGCCTGCCTTTGGGCGCAGGATTTGCTAATGGACATCGAGGACATCGAGGCCGCGAAGGCGCGTCTACGGTGCCGGGGTGCAAAAGGCACGACGGGCACACAGGCCTCGTTCATGGCGCTGTTCGAGAATGACTCCGAGAAGGTGCGCGAACTCGACCGGCGTGTCGCGCGCAAGCTGGGATTCGCCGAGTCCTATCCGATTACGAGCCAGACCTATACCCGCAAGGTGGACACCCACGTCCTGCGCGTGCTCGCGGCCATCGGCGAGTCGGTCCATAAATGGGCCACGGACATGCGCCTCCTCCAGAACCTGAAGGAAGTCGAGGAACCCTTCGAGAAGAACCAGGTCGGTAGTTCCGCCATGGCCTACAAGCGTAATCCGATGCGGTGCGAGCGCGCCTGCGCGCTGTCGCGTTTCCTCATGACCGCTCCGCTCCACAGCGGATTCACAAGCGCGGTGCAATGGTTTGAGCGCACGCTCGACGATTCGGCAATACGCCGGATCAGCATTCCCGAAGCGTTCCTCGCGGCGGACGGTGTGCTAAACCTGTATCTGAACGTCATGGAAAACCCGGCCGTTTATCCGAAGGTGATCGAACGCCATCTGTGGGCGGAATTGCCGTTCATGGCCACCGAGAACATCCTCATGGCGTGCGTTAAACGCGGCGGCGACCGCCAGGAACTACACGAGGTCATCCGCAAGCATTCGCAGGCCGCCGCGGCGCGCGTCAAGCAGGAGGGACTCGACAACGACCTGCTCGACCGGCTTGCCGGCGATCCGGCCATCGGCATGACGCGGGCGGAAATTGACGCAACGCTCGATATGCGCGAATTCGTGGGCCGAGCGCCGCAGCAAGTCGAAGAGTTCGTCGCGGAATACGTCCAGCCCATCCTCGACCGCCACCACGACCGCTTGGGCGCCACCTCCGATGTGCGCGTGTGAATTATGGACGGATTGGACGGATCCAGATGGATCAGACGGATCCGCCCGATAACATGGCCGGGCCCAAATCGAAGCAGGCGGCTTCTTCGGCATTTCGCACGAAGAGTCTGCCGTGGGCGATGACGGGATGGTTCCACGTCTTGGCGGCGAGGGCCTTGAACCGGGCGACTTCGTTGAAACGGTCGGGAATAGCCTGAACCAGTACGACATCTCCTGCTTCGCTCAGGATCAGCGCCACGTCCATGTCGGCCAGGAGCAGCATTTGCCCACTGTAGCGTTTTCCTTCCCACCGGCGCTTACCCGTCTTCATGTCCACACACACGAACCGTTCGCCGTCGAAGCCGTAGCAGTCGCCCTTGTGCATGACCCCGTCATTGAAGTAAGGGCGAAATTGCTTGCTGCTCCATTCTTCACGGACATTCCATTTCCCTTCCTGCTGTTGTATTCGCAGCAGCCGCGATCCCGTTGTGCCGGTCGCACCGAGCATGACGCGTTCATTGTCCACAAGAAGCGGCTGGACGCAGCGCGGATTCGTCTTTACCTTCCACGCATATTCCCACAATGTCGCGCCGGTCTCGGGTACGAAGGCTTGCATGCCGAAATCGCCGGCCATGATGATTTGCGAAACCCCGCAAACGAAAGCCATGTGCGGTGACGCATAACTGTCCGTGCCATGCCCGGCGCGCCAGTTCACCTCGCCCGTCGTCCGGTCATAGGCCACGACGCTCTTGCCCTCTCCCCCACTCGAAAACACGAAGACGCGGTCGCCAACGACCAGCGGCGAACTCGCGAATCCGTATCCGGGCACGCCTGTCTCAGCGTCCTTGGTGAGTTCGCGTCGCCAGACGACGGCGCCTGTCGAGGCGTCGAGACACTGCAACACGCCCGTTCCGCCCTGGACATACAAACGGCCCCGGTCAAAGGCCGGTGTGGCGCGGGGTCCCAATCCCATCGTGTCCTCGAACCGCGCATCAATCCGATTGATCCAGACCGGTTCTCCTGTGCCGGCACGGTAGCAGGTCACGAGCTCCTGTTGACCGGCCTGCTCCTGCGTAAAAAGATAGTCTCCCACCGCGATGAACGACGACCACGCTGGACCAACTTCCCGCCGCCAGACTTCGCGCGGCGGCGTGCTCCAGTTCGTCGAAAACGTAACGCCGGTCACACGGCTTTCGCGATACGGACCGCGAAAAGCCGGCCAATCGCCCGGTCCGGCTTCCGCAGGCACGGCGGCGGTTCCGTGTGCATTGGCGTGAGGAATCGCTATCGAACGCTCCTCTTCCGTTTCGGTCCATCGCCACGACACGATCGGCGCGAGATTTCCGCCGATGGTATCCACCCGCATCGCCATGAACACGCCCGTGCAGATCACGATAAATCCGGCGGTCATCCAGCGCTGTGCCTTCCACGAAAGCCGGAATGAGACGGCAAGGACAATCGCGCTTCCAACCGTCATCGCCGGTATCGCGTATGCCAGCAACATCGCGCCGTTGCGTTTCTGGGTGAACACGACCAAGAGCAATGCAACGGCAACAAAAACCAGACCGGCCAGTCTGTCGCGAAGCGGCACGCGGCTGGCCGCCAGCCACCATACGATCAGCAGCAATACCGCCGCCAGCGGAACAATCACAAGTTCGATGAAACTCTGGACATTCGTCGAACCCAGATACCGGAAGCCACATGCGGCCACGGCATACGCCATGGCAATCACGATGGCGGGCCAGAGGCGCAATCGCGTTTCGGGAGGCGATCCATCGTTGTTGTGTCCGGCGGCTTTGGCTGTTTCCTCTTGATTTGAAGTATTGAACATGGGAAATCCTCGCACGTGTATCATTACGCTTGTCTTCTGACTGCCGATACGCGCCGCCGGATTCACCCGAACATGCGGCGGGTGCTGGCTCGGGCAATTATTCGGCTCAAGGGCGGACAGAGCCGGTTCATATGGTACATGATTCGCGCCTCAGGCGAAACAAGCACGAGACGCCGGTTGCGTTCGACCGCCCGCACGATCGCGCCGGCCACCTTTTCGGGCCCGTAGTTCCGGCGATCATAGATTCGTTGCAGGTGGTCGCGAAGGGCGTCGGCGTTGCCGGTATTCCGCAGCCGCGTGGATTGCACGAGATTCGTGTTGATGACGCCGGGGCATACGGTTGAAACGCCGATACCGGTTCCGCGCAAGTCTTCGCGCAGCGCTTCCGAGAAACCGAAGACGCCGAACTTGCTTGTCAGGTATCCGGTGACACGTCCCGCCGGCCAGAATCCGTACATCGAGGAGACGTTGATCACATGTCCGCCCTGTCCGCGCTGGACCATCGCGGGCACGAAGTAATGACAGCAGTGAATGACGCCGCGCAGGTTTACTCCGAGGACCCATTCCCAGTCGTCCAGCGATAGATCGAGAATGCCCCCCACGATATACACCCCGGCATTATTCACGAGGACATCAAGAGACGGTACGAGCCGATGTACTTCATCGGCAAAGGCTTCCACCTCCTCGTGCTTCGAGATATCCACTCGCCGCGCCAGGAGACACGTCGAGATTTCGCTGACTTGGGCAGCCGTGCGCTCCAATTCCTCCGAATTCACATCGCACAACACCAGTTGTGCGCCCTTACGGGCGAAGGCAAGCGCCGTCGCGTGACCGATACCGCACGCCGCGCCCGTGATCAGCGCCACGCTCACCGTTTTCTCTCCATGTTCAGCCCACCGCCTCGAGCGCAGTATGAAACATGGCGGTTTCAACTGCAAGTACGGGGATGGCGTGATTTGCTCCGCCGGATTCGGTATTCTTTCATTCGATTGTCCGAAGGCAAGCGGAATCGAAGTTCAGGAAGGAGAAATGGAGTCATGGCCAAGATTTGTTTCCTGGGTGCGGGCAGCACGGTGTTTGCGAAGGCGGTGCTGGGCGATTGCCTGCACGTCGAATGCCTGAAAGACGCCCATATCGCGCTGGTTGACATCGATCCGGACCGTTTGAAGGTGTCCGAAGTCATGTTGAACAACATCAACCGGACGTTGGGTGCGCGGGCCATCATCGAGGCGTATGACGCGAAGGACGCACGAAAGGCCCTTCAAGGCGCGGATTACGTCGTGAACGCCATCCAAGTGGGAGGATACGAGCCGGGCACCGTCATTGATTTCGAGATTCCGAAGAAATATGGCTTGCGTCAAACGATAGCCGACACGTTGGGCATCGGCGGCATCTTCCGAGCCTTGCGCACCATTCCCGTCATGCTCGATTACTGCCGGATTATCGAAGAAGTCGCGCCGGACGCGTGGCTTCTCAATTACACGAATCCGATGGCCATGCTGACGGGGGCGATTCTCAAGGCAACCGGAGTCAAGACGGTCGGTCTTTGCCACAGCGTCCAAGGCTGCGCCAGTCATCTTTGCTGGGAACTCGGCCTGCCGAACGACAACCTGAAATGGAAGATTGCCGGCATCAACCATCAGGGATGGCTGCTCGAAATATCGCGCAACGGCGAGGATCTGTATCCTGAAATCAAGCGCCGGGCGCAACTCGATGAGTATGTCCACAAAGACACGGTCCGTTTCGAACTCATGAAACGGTTCGGCTACTACGTGACCGAATCGAGCGAGCACACATCCGAATACGTGCCATGGTTCATCAAGTCGCGTGCGCCCGAACTCATCGATCGTTTCCACATCCCGCTCGACGAGTACCCGCGGCGTTGCATAGACCAGATCAAGGGCTGGAACGGCATGCGCGACTACCTGTTGTCGGACCAGCCTCTCGATCATGAACGGGGCGGGGAATATGCCTCCTACATTTTCGAGGCGATGGAAACCGGCGTGCCCTTCACGCTCGGCGGGAATGTGCTGAACAAGAATCTGATCACGAATTTGCCGTTCGACGCGTGCGTCGAGGTCATGTGCGTGGTTGACCGCAACGGCGTCACGCCCACGCATGTGGGCGATCTGCCGCCGCAATGCGCCGCGCTGACGCGCACGAACGTCAATGTGCAGGAACTGGCGATTGAGGCTGCCCTGACCCGCAAGCGCGAGCACATTTACCATGCCGCGCTTCTCGATCCGCACACCGCCGCCGAACTCACGATTGACGAAATCGTGGCGATGTGCGACGAGTTGATCGAAGCCCACGGGAATTTCCTGCCCGAGTACCGGTAACGGGGTATCGAGGACTCCGCAACGGTTGCCGGAAGTTTTTGTCGCAATTGCGTATGATGTGATACCTTGAATCGCAGTCATGCGAGTTGGAGGAGAACGCCCATGGGAACTCGAAAACCGGCCGTGGCCGGCCAGTTCTATCCCGGAACGCCGAACGAACTGCGCCGGACCATCGAGCAGTGCCTTGCGATTTCCGGGCAGGAAGCCGCGCCGGAATTTGTGGCGGCGATTGTCGCGCCGCATGCGGGCTACGTCTATTCGGGATCGACGGCGGGGTTCGCCTACGCTCGTGTGCGGGGCAAGCGTCCCCGCCGCATCGTTCTCATGGGATGCAGCCATCGCTATGCCATCGAAACAGCGTCCGTCGCGGCGTACGATGCGTACGAAACCCCGCTCGGCGTACTTCCGGCCGACGGCGCGTTTGCCGGCATTCTGGCTGATGAATGCCATTCGGTGTCGGACGAGCCGCACCGTTACGAGCATTCGCTGGAGGTTCAGTTGCCCTTCATTCAGATCGCCGTCGGCGCCGTTCCCGTTGTGCCGGTGCTGTTCGGCGGCCCTCCGGGCGAATGGCATATCCGTTTCGGTGAACGGCTCGCGGAACTGATCGATCCGTCCGATTTGATCGTCGCGTCAACGGACCTGTCCCATTACTTGCGTGAGGACCAGGCTCATCAAGTGGACAAGCACACGATGGATGTGCTTCTGAGCCAGGATTGCACGCGGTTCGCGAAAGCGCTGGCCGAGGATTCCTGTTCGATGTGCGGGGGCGCGGCGGTCGTGGCGGCGATGGCTTGCGCACTGAAACGCGGCGCGCGCGAGTGGTCCATCCTCGATTACCGGACCAGCGCCGAAATGTCGGGCGATTATTCGCGCGTGGTTGGATACGCGGCAATTTCCATGGAGTTGCAACCGTGAACGTTCGCGACATCGTCGAAGCCATCGAAGAATTCGCCCCCCGGGAACTGGCCTATGAATGGGACCGCTGCGGGTTGGCCGTCGGCGATCCTGAATGGGAAGTGAGCCGCGTGATGCTCGCCCTGACGGTCACGCCGGCATGCGCCGAGGCCGCCCGGCGGCGGCGCGTCCACCTGATCGTGTCCCATCACCCCCCGATTTGGGAACCGCTGAAGGCGCTGCGTATGGACGATCCGCACACGCGGATGTGCCTCGAACTTGCCGGAGCGCGCATTGCATGTTTCGCTGCCCACACGAACCTCGATGTGGCGCCGGGCGGTGTCAACGATACGCTGGCACATGCGCTGGGACTTGTCGGATGCAGACGTCTTTTCGTCGAGCAGGGCAAGCAGGTCAAACTCGTGACATTTGTGCCTGCTGCGCATTTGGCGTCCGTGCGCGAGGCGATCTGTGAATCCGGCGCGGGCGTGATCGGCAACTATTCGTATTGTTCGTTCAGCGCGCCGGGAACAGGCACGTTTCGCCCGAACGAGTTCGCGAATCCGGCGGCCGGCGAACGCCTGGCCTTGAATGAGGAAAACGAGTGCCGCCTGGAAGCGCTTGTGCCGCGGCAGCATATCCGAGGCGTAATCAAGGCGTTGTTGCGGGCGCATCCCTATGAGGAAGTGGCCTACGATGTTGTCCCGCTCGAAAATCTTGACCGGAATACCGGACTCGGCGTATGCGGTGAACTGCCGGACAGCGTGCCGTTGGGTAAACTGGCTCGTCGCGTGCGTGCCGCGCTTGGCGCCGGCCATGTCCGTGTCGTGGGGGATCCGGCAAGGCCCATACGCACCGTGGCCGTGATTGCCGGCGCGGGCGCGAGCCGAATCGGCGACATTCCCGGCGGTATAGATGCCCTTGTTACCGGCGATATCGGGTATCACGACGCCCTGAATGCACAGGAAAAGGGCCTTGCCCTTATTGATGCCGGACACGCCGCCACCGAACGCCTCATCCTTCCCGTCCTTGCACGCTTCCTGAAAAGACGTTTCAAGGCACTGAAAGTTTCCACATGGGACGAACCGGAATTGTTTCACATCGTCTCGATAAAGGGTTGAATCATTTCGCATGCCGGCAAAAAAGCGTCCCTCAAACAAATCGCTCAAGATCCTTTATGCCTGTTCCGAACTCGCGCCGCTGGTAACGTCCGGCGGTCTCGGTGATGTCGCCTCCGCGCTGCCCCGCGCCCTGCACGCGCAAGGACACGACGTGCGCGTCGCTATCCCCTGTTATCGTTCGATCCCGCCGGAACATCGCGGGGATCAATATTGCCTGTGCATGGCCGATCTGGGCGCCAAAACCCAATGGGGCGCGTTGCGGATCAGCACCGTGCCCGGGTCCTCCATTCCCTTGTACCTCATCGAGCATGACGGATATTTCGGGCGCGAACATCCCTATGGTCACGGCGCTTACGAATATGAGGACAACGCGGAACGATATTGCTTCTTCTGTCTGGCGTTGCTGCACGCGATTCCGCAGACGCATTGGCGGCCCGACATCGTGCATTGCCACGACTGGCATACGGCGCCGATTCCCGCTTATATCAAGACACGGCTGGCCCACACGGAGGCTTGGCGCGGCATGCCCTCGCTGTTTACCATCCACAATCTCGCCTACCAGGGCCGATACAAGGCGCGTTTTCTCGAAAACACCGGCTTCAGCTGGGATCTTTTCACGCCCGACTGCCTCGAATTTCACGGCGATATCAATCTAATGAAGGCCGGCATTGCGTTTGCCACGAAGATCAACACGGTCAGTCCGCGGTACGCCCAGGAAATCCTGACGCCCGAATTCGGCGAAGGACTGGACGGATTTCTCCGCACCCGCCGGAACAGCCTGCACGGCATTCTGAACGGTGTGGACTATACCCAATGGGATCCCGTATCGGATCCCCACATCGCCGCGCACTATTCCGCCTTGGATCTTTCCGGCAAGGCCGTCTGCAAGCGTGCCCTGCAAGACGAACTCGGCCTGCCTCCGCGAAACGCGCCGCTTTTTGGAATGGTTTCGCGGCTCTATTGGCAGAAGGGCCTGGACCTGCTGGTCAACGCGATCCCCGCCATGCTCCAGGAAGACGTTCAAATCGTCATCCTGGGCACAGGCGATCCGTACTATGTCGAACCGCTGCGCCGCATCGAGGCCGCCCATCCCGCGCACATGAGGGTCCTGGTCAAGTTCGACAGCGCCCTCTCCCACCGAATCGAGGCCGGTTCGGATTTCTTTCTCATGCCTTCGCACTACGAACCCTGCGGCCTGAGCCAGCTTTACAGCCTTCGCTACGGAACCATTCCCATCGTCCGCGAAACCGGGGGGCTTGCGGACAGCGTCGTTCCCATTACCCCGTCGAACATCAAGAAGGGCAAGGCCACCGGCATCGTTTTCCAGCCCAAAACCCCCGAAGCGTTTCTCCATGCTTTCCGCCAGGCGATCGAATTGTACAGGCAGCCCAGCGTACTGAACGCCGTCCGTCTCGCCGGCATGAAACAGGACTTCTCTTGGGAACGTTCCTCAAAGGCCTACGTCGAACTTTACCGCGAAGCCATCGCAAGGCCATAGGATGCATCGCGCCGCTGTGGATGCAAAAGTATTTTCCATTCACGCCGAACAAAAAAGTGTTATAATTGCGAAAATGCCGCTGGAAACCGGCAATAAAGGAGGATCGTGTTGCTGTATAAGTCGAGGCACGTTGGCATTCGACATGAAAGGGGCAATCATGCGTACGTCGGTTATTCTTGTTGCGATGGCCGGTCTTTGGATCTGTGCCGGGGCATGGGCGGTCGTATACGTTGACAAAGACAACATGGCAGGGCCGTGGAATGGGGCATCGTGGGCTACGGCGTTCCAGACTATCCAAGAGGGACTGGATGCCGCTGGCGTTGGGGAGGATGTATGGGTTGCGGAGGGGATCTATGCCGAATCGCGTCCAAACAACACCAGCGGCTCTCTCCAGATGAAAGACGGCGTCAATGTATATGGCGGCTTTGCAGGAATGGAGACGACACGCGGCCAACGAGACTGGCGCACGCACGTTACCACTATCAGCGGCGCCACGGCCCGATCGGGAAGCCCCGCCTATCACGTGATCCTGGGCGCCAACAACGCGACAATCGACGGTTTCACGATCCGCGACGGAAGGACTATCCCATCCGGGGGGATGGTTTTTCAGTCCTGGCCGGATTGACAGAGCGTTGCATGGAATGGCATAGTGATTGCGCTAACAGAAAAGGAGCATGATGCCGTGTATCGCGCAATCAAAGTCGTGGTCGAGCACCACGCAGACGGATACGTCTCTTACCCCCTCGGATTGAAAGGCGTTGTCGTCGGCCAAGGCGAAACGTACGCGGAGGCGTTGCAGGATATCGAATCGGCCATCCGCTTCCACGTCGAAAGTTTCGGCGAGGACGTTCTCGATCCCGACCCTGAGACGCCAGTGCTTGAAGCATTCGTGGCGGAAGCAGGCGTCCAGGTGAAATGACCGCCTTTCCCTCGGACGCGCCATTGGAACAAGTCATACGGGCCTTTGAACGGCTCGGTTTCCGCGAGGTCCGAAGAGGCAATCACATTTCGATGCTTCGTGAAAGCGCGGACGGAACCAACACCCCATTGACCATGCCTTCTCATCGCAGAATCAAAGGTTCGACGCTCCGCACCATCCTTACCCAAGCGCGCATATCGCGCGAAGACTTCCTGAACGCATTCGACGCCTCCTGAACGCGATCCGCGCCCGTAGAAAACGGGCGAAAATAAAACTTGACATTTGCGGATCGGCCAAGAGTTGACTGAGAGAATATCATTCCTTAACTGCCTTTTGCAGTGCGGCATTCACGGCTTTCTGCTTGGCCTTCTCTGCCAGTTCCTGGCCAGCCGCCTTTTCCAGGGTGTGGACCAGTTGCTGTTTGTTCTTGAGCACGTCCACGCCGAGTTTCTGCTTCGCCGCGATAAGCGAGTCCACGGACAGGCCGGAGGGAATAAAGAATTACGAATGATGCGTGTAGAATGACCCCAAATGCTCCTGGCCATGAGACGCGTGTCCGTCGCACATTGAGGCGCCATTCATTGCGGCGCATCTTCCAGGTGTTGGCGGTGCGCGGATCTGATACACTGAAGACGTTCATGGAATAACGTATGTAGTGCGGGCTTTCGGCCCGTGGGTCGGCGCCGAACGCCTGAACGAACGGGCTGAAGCCCGCACTACGGACAACATCCCGAATCTTGGAACGGGACAGCGCTACGGGAGGCGAGTCATGGCTGGATTGGTGTCGTTGATGGTGGGTTGCATGGCGAATGGCATGGCGGCGTTGCCGGAGCCGCCTCTGTGGGGACGGACGGGCGTCACGTTGTACGTCTCAAAGCTGGGCGACAACTCGGACGGCACATCGTGGGCGCACGCGTTCACGACCATCCAGGCGGCGCTGGCCGCAATCCCCGACGACAGGGGCGGACACCGTGTCATCGTGCGCCCGGACATCTACATGGAGCCAAATCTGTACACGGCGTTCAAGGGGGCGGAAGGTGCGTACAATCTTTTTATCGGCGATGTGGACGGCCGTTACGGTTCAGGAAAAACCGGCCATGTCGTCATTGATTCGGGGGATCCCGAAAAGGGCTTCAAGAGCTACGACTGGTGGGGCACATTGCGCTCCTATAAAAAAGGCTGGTCGAAGGAACACACGGAAGAGAGTTTCTCCGCGAAATGCTGGGACCGATGGGTCTTGCGCAATCTCTACGTTACCGGCGGAGACGGCGGGCTGATGTGGGATCTCGTGGACAATCTCGAACCGTTCACCATCGTCGTCGAGGACTGCATCTCGCTGGGCCGCGCGTTCGGCGGCGGTGTCGGGAATTGCCTTTCACGCACGGAGGAACCAATCGTGTTCCGGCGGTGCCATTTGGCGGCGCTCGACTGGTGGGGCGATACGGCGGCCGCCTATGTGCGCGTCGAAAACGAGGCGATGCTCGACCGGCCCGATGTCTATTTCGAGGACTGTACGATGGTAAGCCCGCAATGCGCGCTCAAGGGCGGCAACTACGGATTCCACACGTTTACGCGCGCGAAAGTCACGCGCTGCAAACTGATCGTGCTCAATTTCTCGCAACCGGCCGGCACGCCCAGCGACGGCATCGTGACCAGCATGCAGAACGGCAAATACTTCCACGTGGACTTCGAGGACTGCACGCTCATGGGCTACAAAGTCTTCGGCGTCAAGGTGGACAAAGATTCCGTGGGCGACATCCCTTACACGACCAAGGGCGATGTGAGGGCCTATGTCCAATTCCAGCAGGACGTGCCGAAGGGATTTCATCGTTTGAACGCGTGGCCGGCGGACATCTTCGCCTCGATTGCGCCGCCGCCCCCGCCTGCATCGCCGCTGGCGATCAAGAAGGAAAACGCTATCGTCATGCGCGATATGTGCGAGGTGACGCCCGTGATTTGGAAGGGCCGGCTGTGCATGTTCGAATGTGTGCGGCCCGCGTCGGGCGGCACGCGAAAAGACTATTGCCTTTTGTTGCGCGATGTCGAAACAGGCAAGGAAATGGCCCGTTTCGCCGAGGGCTACGGCCTTGCCAACGCCTTCGTGCACGGCGATACGTTCTACGCGTGCGCGTCTCGCTGGGGCGACGACAATAGTTGGAACGACGTCACGATCTTCAAGTCGAAAGACCTGCAAACGTGGGAAAGCAAAGTAGCCATCCAACAGGAGAAGGAAAGCCTGTTCAACAGTTCCATCTGCGCCGGCCCCGATGGATTCGTCATGGTGTACGAATCCAACGATCCGACATACCCCGCTTTCACCATCAAACTCGCGCAATCGAAGGACATGGAAACGTGGACGAAGCTGCCTGACGCGACCTTCGGCACGAACCGCTACACCGCCTGTCCGAGCATCCGTTACGCGAACGGCTACTATTATGTACTCTACACCGAACATCGCTCGCCGCTGTGGCGTTATGAAACCTACCTCACGCGATCAAAAGACCTCAAAACGTGGGAATTCAGCGCGGCCAATCCCGTGCTCGCCCCCGAAGGCGTCGAGGAAGGCATCAACAACTCCGATCCGGAAACGGTCGAGTACAACGGCAAGACCTTTTTATACTATGCCGTGGGCGATCAGCAGACGTGGATGAACATCAAGCGCGCCGTATATCCCGGCACGCTCGCGCAGTTTTTCGAGAGTTACTACACAATGCCCGGTATCGTGGACAAAGGTACGGCGTTCGCCGCGCAACAGCCGCCCGCCGAATCGCCCGACGATGCGCGCGACCGTCGCACGGCATGGTTTCGCGATGCGAAATTCGGCATGTTCGTCCATTGGGGCACGTACGCGGTCCGCGCGAAGAACGAGAAGGGCGTCTGCGCGACGTGGTCCATGAACGACGACCATGTGCCGGTAGCGGAGTACGCGCAATACGCGGAACGGTTCCAACCAGCGAAATTCGACGCGAACCGGTGGATGGGCATCGCGAAGTCCGCCGGCATGCGCTACCTGATTTTTACCTCCAAGCACCATGAAGGTTACAGCATGTTCGACACCGCCCTGTCGGCGTACAGCGCCGGAAAGGGCAAGCCGGGCCGCGATTTCGTGCGCGAACTTGTGGCTGCCGCCCGCGCGTCGGACATGCGGATTGGTTTCTACTATTCGATGCTCGACTGGCATCATCCCGATTACACGGCAAACTTCCCGAAATACGTGGACGAGTTCCTGTTCGGACAAGTCCGCGAACTCTGCACGAATTACGGCCCAATCGACTGCGTTTGGTTCGACGGCGAATGGGAC
>DAOTMJ010000001.1:0-12369 GCA_035450225.1 Candidatus Hydrogenedentota bacterium | reverse complement strand
CGCCTTCGCCTTCGCCTTCGCCTTCGCCTTCGCCTTCGCCTTCGCCTTCGCCTTCACCTTCGCCTTCGCCTTCACCCTCGCCTTCGCCTCCGCTGGTAACCGTGATGTAACTTTCCTTCGTTTTGGTATTGCTGCCCAATGATGTGGTTACGGTCAAACCAACGGTATAGGAACCCGGCGCGGCATAGGTGTGGGTGGGATTTTGTTGTGTGCTTGAACCACCATCGCCAAAGTTCCACGCCCATGCCGTAATGGACGAACTGCCGGGCTTGGAGGCATCGGTAAATTGCACGTGTAGCGGGGCCTGTCCAGACAGGGGTAAAGCGGTAAAGTCCGCCATCGGCAGGATGCCTTGGGCGGTCAGGCATACATCATCAAGATAAAAGATGCTGTTGGAACCAGACGGGGCGGCCGCAAGATTGCCCAAGAACCGGAAAATGTGGCTGGAACCGTTTGCGAAATTTCCAACGTCCAAGAGGATTTCCTTGTATTCTCCCAGATAGTTCGTATCGTTTTCGGTCACGGACCAGATTTCCGTTCCATCGGCCAGCACCTTGAACGCATCCGTTCCGTTCCCGCTCCCGCGTCCGATTTGGAACCGGAACGACAGCGTGGCGCCATTAGCGGCGGGCATGTTGACCATCTGCTCGACATAGGCCTGATCAGGGCGATCATAACCGTAATAGTACACAAAGAATTCGCCGGTATGGGAACCCGCGGCGATCGGGCAATGCACAAGGTCGCAGATAAGTTCGGGGAAATTGACGGATTGCTGGGTCCAGAAGGCGTTTTGGATGCCGGATTCAAAACTTCCGTCGTTGAAGAGATTATTTTCGCAGGGGTCGTAGCCCTCGCCTTCGCCTTCCCCTTCGCCTTCTCCGGTATAACAAGCAATTTGCCCGCGAATCTGCTGGCCGTCGGCATTTTCGATTACGACATAATATTCGGCATCGTACATGCCTTCGAGAAACGTGAAGAAGCCTTCGGGAGTAAAATAAACGGTTTCATCTATTGGGCTCGTGGGATTTCCAAGATTGGCAATGAGTTCGCCGTTTTCACCCGAGGGCGCCTTGCCTATCCATGCCGCGGTGGGATTCGATACATTGTGTTCAATGTAAAAACTAAACCAAAGCATGCCAAGGTACATTTCGCCGCTGCCCGTGGCCTCGCTTGCGCCCGGCGGAACGACTTGGTTTCCATTCAATGCAAAGGGACATTGCTGTTGATATAGACACGTCAAGCGTCCGGATATTTCGCCATTGGGGTAGGCGGCGCTGGTAACAATGACGTAGAGTCGCGTACCGAAACTGTACCGCCAATCGAGCCACTCCAGTTCGGCTTCCGTCAGATCGTGATGAATAGGGCTGGCCGGCGATCCAAGGTCTACGCCGACATTGCCTTCGGCATCAAGAATATAAGCGCCTGTGGGCGATGGAACGGTATGTATAACCTCGATGTAATTCGTTCCGGCATAATTCGTGAATTCACGCGCGGTTCCGGAGGCGGTCGTTCCCGCGTCAACCGGCGACAAGACAGCAGTGCATAAATCTTCTCCTTCTCCTTCTCCTTCTCCTTCGCCTTCCCCTTCGCCTTCACCCTCTCCTTCCCCTTCGCCTGCTTCGTCTTCATAGGTTACGATAAGGTGTGGCCAGAAGTCCGTGTTGGGATGATCTTTCGAGGCAAACTGTTTTATTGTGGAAGCGGTTGACTCGTCGCCCGCGACGAGCCAGCCCCGATTGGGATGAATCTGTGACACCGCGTCCTGCACGTCAGTAATCAATTGGGCCGAACGCCACACGTACCATCCCGGAAAATCCACGCGCTTCTATGCGCTGGCCGTCGTCGCAAAATCCCCCCCCGTGCTTGCCCAGACATCCGTGCTGTAAAAACGATGCAGCCATGTCGAATCACCGGTCTGAGCGGTGACGCCGTCCTCCTCGGAACCGGCTGGATTGGACCCGCCCTCGCCCCAATCGTTTTGCGCCCGATGCAATTTCACATCGGTTGGACTGTTTGTTCCGCCGGACATGTACATCCGCAGTTCCACATCGGTAATTGTCACGCCCGCAGGAACATTGTCCATAATATTGAAATAGATTAATCCTCGCCGGATGACACTGGAGGCATTTGTTCCACAGAAGAAAAACTGGCCCGCGCCATTGGCAAGCGCGCCCGAGGCGTCCTGATACAGGGTGGCGTCGCGTTCGGGATACAGCAGTACGGACGTGATGACAACTCCCGATTTTTCCTGCGTACGGGATATAACCTGGCAACGGGGAAGCCGGTATCCCTGCGAATCCTGTCCAAATACCGGTGAAGAGGTCCATTCGCCGGCCATGCACAAGACAATGCCCAAACCCAATAGAACCATTACGCCTACCTTGAAACCACGCAAATACAGCATCACACATCCTCCCGTTTCATGCGGCACGACACCGTTCGAATCATTTACCGCCTTCATCCCGCGATCAGACCCACTTTTTCAGATTGTTCGAAGACGGGCTACTCCCTCCATTGGCCCCAGAGGCCACTTTTATTATACTATGAATCCGTCAAAATGAAAATGGCGCTTCAGTACCTTAAATCAGGCTGCTATAAAAAACAACAAGAAAGTCTTGGGCAATTTGTGCAACCAAATGAAGTTCCATGATTAAGCGTGGGCGAAAATCGCTGGATTTTGAGAGCGATTACGAGCACGAGAAACTGGGTTGTGGGCAACGTCCACTTCAGACTCGTTTTCAGTAGAGGGAACAAGGATTTCCATGACAAAGCAAACGGTATTCATGGTTTTTTTCGGTCTTTTTTCCGGGTTTGTCGCCGTCGGATGGGCGGATCATCCCATTCCGGCGGAAAAGTCCCTTGCGCGGGGATGGGTGCAGAGTCTCTACGCGCGGGGCGAAAAGGAGGTGTTCTCCGGCAAGTCGCTCGACACGATCGGCATGCCGGTGGGTGGTTTCGGCACGGGTCAGTTGTATTTATGCGGGGACGGGACGCTCGGTTGCTGGGAGATCTTCAACCGCCATGAATTCCGCGGAACGGGCGATGTCAGTTACCGCGCGCGCATTCCGGACCATCCCGTGGAACAGGGGTTCGCGGTTGTCGTGCAGCAGGGCGGTCAATTCACGGTGCGCGCGTTGAATCGAACCGGTTTTACCGGGATTTCCTTCAACGGCCAGTATCCCGTTGGGACGATTGCTTATCAGGAGGACGGTTTTCCGATCGAAGCGACGATGCAGGCGTTTTCGCCCTTCATTCCGCTCAATGCCAAGGACAGCGCGTTGCCCGCGACCGTGTTTCTCGTCACGCTGAAGAATGTTTCCGCCGCGCCCGTCAACACGGGCCTGCTCGGTTGGCTGGAAAATGCCGTCTGCCGGTATACGGCGTCCGAAATGCCCGGCCTCCGCCGCACGCGCATCGTCAACGACAGGGGCCGGAATTTCATCATTCATTCCGCCGAGGATGCCCCGAAAATGGATGGAGCGCCCGCGGACCGGCCACCGATTCTCCTGCAGGATTTCGAAGGTGAAACCTACGGCGATTGGACCGTTGCCGGCGAGGCATTCGGCACGGGCCCGGCCAAGGGCGGTTTTCCCGGCCAGCAGCCGGTTTCCGGATATGAGGGCGCCGGTCTCGTCAATTCATGGAAGGGCAACGACGATCTGACGGGGGAACTCGCCTCGCCCCCCTTCACGGTGTCCCGCAAATATATCAACTTCCTCATTGGCGGCGGCCAGTATGCGGGCGAGACGTGTATCAATCTTTTGGTGGACGGCGCCGTGGTTCGCACGGCCGCGGGCGGCAACAGCGAGGCGTTGGGCGCCGCCTACTGGAACGTCGGCGATCTGGAAGGCAAGCAGGCGCAAATCCAGATTGTGGACCGGCGCGGCGGCGGCTGGGCCCACATCAACGTGGATCACATTGAAATGGCGGACACCCGCCGCGGGGGTCCGACAGGCCCCGTCTCCGCGCTGTACGATTGCGGCACGATGTGCCTGGCCATTGCCGAGGAAACGGGCGATCCGGCCACCACAAACGATCTCTTTGCAACACTCGACGGCCACGGACAAAAGGCGGTTGTCGCCAACGGGGATCCGTACCCCTTTCCCGAACGGCGGGTAGCGGCTCTGGCAACGGCGCGGGGCGATATCGCACCGGGCGCGGAGCGCACATACGCCTTTGTGCTTTCATGGCATTTCCCCAACATCCCCAACGGCCACGAGTACGCCACGCGCTTCGAGGACGCGCCCGCCGTCGCGCATTACGTGTTCGACAATCAGCCGCGACTCGTCGGCGACACGTTCAAATGGCGAGACACCTATTACGACGGCACGCTGCCGTGCTGGCTGCTCGACCGTTTGCACTCGACGGTTTCGTATCTCTCGACAGGGACGAGCCAATGGTGGGCGAATGGGCGCTTCTATGCGTTCGAAGGCGTCGTGTGCTGCGCCGGCACCTGCACACACGTCTGGAACTACGCGCATGCCGAAGCGCGTCTTTTCCCCGAATTGGCGCGATCCGCGCGTGAATTGCAGGACTTCAACGCGAGCGGGGGCGGATTTCATCCCGACACGGGCCTCGTCGGTTTCCGAAGCGACGACAACTACGCCGCCGACGGGCAATGTGGAACCATCCTCAAGGCCTATCGGGAACATTTGATGTCGGCCAACGGCGACTTCCTCGCGCGAATCTATCCGGCGGCCAAGAAGGCCCTTGAATATATGCTCGCGCAGGATGAAAACGACGACGGCCTGATTGAAAACACCCAGCCGAACACCTACGACATCAATTTCGAGGGCGCTAACACCTTCGTCGGCTCGCTCTATCTTGCGGCCCTGCGCGCGGGCGAGGAAATGGCGCGCGAGATGGGCGACGCCGAATTCGCGGATCGTTGTCGTCGCGTGTTCGACAGCGGCAGCCGGTTGAGCGTGGAACGCCTGTGGAACGGCGAGTATTTCATTCAAGACGTGGACCTAGATCGCTTCCCGGCCAATCAGTACGGTCCCGGCTGTTTGTCGGATCAACTTTTTGGCCAGACGTGGGCACGCCAATTGAATCTTGGCACGTTGTATCCGGAGGCGAACGTGCGCGGGGCACTGGCGGCGATTTGGAAATACAACTGGGCGCCGGATATCGCGGTCTATAACGATCTGCACCGTCCCTTGCGCTGGTTTGTAAATCCAGGCGAAGCGGGACTTATCGTCTGCACATGGCCGAAGAGCGCATACCTGAACCAAGGCGTCATCTACAAGGATGAGGTTTGGACCGGCATGGAATACCAGGTCGCGTCGGGCATGATCGCGGAAGGAATGGTCGAAGAGGGTCTTGCGATGTGCCGCGCCGTCCATGATCGCTATCACCCGATCAAGCGCAATCCGTACAACGAAGTCGAATGCGGCGACCATTATGCGCGCGCCATGGCAAGCTGGGGTGTATTCACGGCCCTGCAGGGGTTCGAGCATCACGGACCGAAGGGACACATTGGATTCGCCCCGCGCATCGCGCCCGGCCACTTTATCTCCGCTTTTACCGCCGCGGAAGGCTGGGGAATTTTTGCGCAAAAACGGGAAGGCGGCGCGCAGGAAGATCGCATCGAGGTTCGCTGGGGCCGTCTCCGCGTCAAAACGCTCGCGTTCGAGTTCGTCCCCGGAACACCCGTCACAGCCGTCAATGTCACCCTTGGCGACGTCCCTGTCGAATCCACGTTCGCGGTGAACGGAGCCCGCGTAACGATAACACTTGTCGCCGAGGCGATTCTCACGCAAGACCAAGTCCTGAACGTCTCAATCCGCTGAAATTCAAAACCAATTCATGCGGCCGGATCGTTTATTTCTTCACGGTCTCCTCGTACCGTGTGTGGAATCGTCAAAATGTCGCTTCTACCGTAGACGCGACCACTTTGCCGCGTCCCCGACATGCGGCGGGAACGCCTTGGTTGTGTCCCGAAGCAATAATCCGGTACTCTGAACAAAGTCTGAAGTGTATGGAGTCTGGAAAGGACCGCCGCATTAGTCATCGTGAACATCTGAAAGCGCCTATGGCACACGTCCCGACGAAAATTACGCCCGTCGAGGAAACCGCCTTTGCCGGAACACATGGAATCGCCGAAAAGACCTTTTCGATATGCAGAAAAGGCTTTGTTTTCCTTTTGACGAGCGAATGGTTCTATCTGGGCATCATCCTACTGATCGGATTGTTACTTCGGGCGTGGTATCTGTCGGAAATCGTTCATGCCCCCGATTTTGCGGCGCCCCAGCAGGATGCGGATGTCCAGGATTACCATGCGCGCGCCATGGCCACGGGCGATTGGACGGTCCGTCCGGGTGAAAACGATCCCGAAATACGCACAACGCCCTATTTTCGTCCACCGGGGTATCCCTACTATCTTTCCGTAATCTATTCCCTAACCGGCGGCAGCTACATGGCGCCGCGAATCGTCCAGTTGCTATTGGGACTGGCCAGCGTCGTCTTGATTTACCTTCTGGCCAGGGGTGTTTTTGGCCCACTCGCGGCATTGTCTGCGGCTTTTTTACAGTCCATTTACTGGGGCTTCATTTATTGGGAAGGCGAATTGAACGATCCGGCCCTCTTTGTGTTTCTCGGACTCCTTCTCATGCACATGTTGCGTTTGTGGCGTCTGAAAATGACATTCATGCGGGCGTTCGCGGCGGGCATCCTTGTCGGAGCCTACGCCCTCATGCGGCCTAACATTTTATTGTTTGGACCGTTTATCGCGGCATGGATGCTTTGGGTGGCTTGGCGTCGGAAGAATTGGAAACGCATGATCCCCGCATGGATTGCCTTGGCGCTGGCGCCTTTCCTCATGATTGCACCCGTTACTATTCGCAATTACCTGGTTTCCGGGGAGTTTGTGCCTATTTCCACCTATTTCGGCGAGAATTTTCTGATAGGGAACGGCGAGGATTCGGACGGCATCACGCCTTGGACGCCTTATTTGCAGGAATTGGAAGGGACGGGCCGGTGGTCGGTATGGGTCTACGTCAACGTGGTGAAGGGTCTCGGGAAACAGTTGGGCCGTCCCGATTTGGGCCATGCCGAGGCCTCCTCCTATTTCTTCCGAAAGGGGCTCGATTACGCCAAAGCACACAAGATGCGGACGTTGAAACTTGCGATCAAAAAGGCCGTGCTGTTCTGGTCGCCGCTCGAAATCACCTGCAACAAGGTGGTTCAGGACGAAAAGGATTTCTACCGTCCGTTGAAATATCTGCCCGGTTTTTCCCTTTTGACGGGTTTGTTCGCCGGGGGATGCGGCCTGCTGGCGCTGGGTCTTTTCAGGCGCCGATCCACTCCATGGCCCGACGGCGCCGGCGACATGATAGTGCTGGCCTTGGCCTTCGTGGCGGTCTATTATCTAAGTTTCATTCCCTTTTTCGTCAATGGCCGGGCCCGCGTGCCCATAACACCGTTTCTCATTTTCTTCGGATCCTATGCCGTTAGTTGCGTGTTACGGGCGGCTGCCGACAGGGCCTATGTGCGTTCAGCGTTCGTGGTCAGCGTATTGGCCATTCTTTGCGCGCTGGTGAACATTCAATATATCCCCTATGTGCCGGATCATGCGCGCTGGCATTATCAGCGCGCGGATTCGTTTCTGCGTCAGAATCGCGTTTCGGAAGCGCTCGACGAAGGGCGGAAATTGCTTGATCTGGGGACGGGGATGCCCTATATGCACCATCGGCTGGCCGAGGGTTTCGCGCAGAAGAACCGTTTCGAGGAGGCGGAGGAACATTACCGGGCGACGCTGAAACTGCAACCTGAATTTCAGAACCTGCACTATATGCTGGCGAACGTTCTCGTCAAACTCAGGAAAATGGATGAGGCCATGGCCGCGTACCGGGAAGCGATCCGCCTCAATCCGAACGATGCTCGAGCGCATCACGAACTGGGGGCGCTGCTGGCCAATGCCGGTCAAACGGACGAAGCAATGGCACATTTTGAAAAGGCCGTGACCATCGCCCCGCATTTCGGCGCGGTGCTCGAAAAAATGGGCCGTCTGTTGGCCGCCCAAGGCAAGGCGCATGAGGCCCTTGCCCGCCACGAGGCCATTATTGCCGCCGATCCGTCGTCCGAAGAAGCCTATTACAATTACGGACGGGAACTGACGGCCCAGCGGAAAATATCCGAAGCCATCGCCGCATTTGAAAAAGCCCTCGCTCTTGATCCAAGCCAGCCGCGCGCGCGAAACGCCATTGCCGCCATCCATGCCGAGCAGGGTCGAATCGAGGAGGCGATTGCGGCCTATGAGGAATCCATCCGCACGGCCCCAAACGACAAGACCGCCTATACGGACTTGGCGGTTATCCTCGCCGACCGGGGCCGGATCGACGAGGCCATTGGACTGTTCCAGGAAGCCATCCGCATTGATCCGGGGTATGCGTACGCCCTGGATCGCCTGGGACGTTTGCTGGCCGCCAAAGGCCAATCGCAAAAAGCCATTGACTATTATCAGGCCGCCCGCGAGGCGGATCCCGACAATCAGGACATTCATTACCTCCTGGGACGGGAACTGATCATGCAGGGCGAGAAGGATGAGGCGGCCGCCGAGTTCGGGGAGGCACTGCGGTTGAATCCTGACGATGCCCGCGCCCACAACGAATTGGGTGAAATACTCGCGGAACGCGGACAAATTGACGAGGCCATGAAACATTATGAAGAGGCCCTACGGGTGGATCCACAATTCGGATATGTGCTCGACAAACTGGGGCGGCTTCTGGTCGAAGCGGGCCGCGGCGACGAGGCCATCGCGCGCTATCAACAGGCCTTGGACATCAATCCGACGAATCAGGATGTGCATTATCTGATGGCGCGGGAACTGGCCCGAAAGCGTGAAAACGAAAAGGCGCTGCAACACTTCGAGGAAGCCGTGCGCCTCAATCCGGAAGACGCGCGCGCCCACAACGACATGGCGCTGCTCTTGGCCCGCCTGGGAAAATCCGAAGAAGCCTTGCGTCATTACGAACTGGCGGTAAAGGCGAAGCCCGATTTTACCCTGGCGTTCAACAACTGGGGCAATCTGCTGGCAAGCCTTGGACGCTATCAGGAAGCAGACGAAAAATACCGGCAGGCACTGGCCATTCGCGGTGAGGATGAATTGGCCTATTACAATTTGGCGCTTTCCGCGGACGCGCAGAACCAGACCGACGCCGCCATCGCCTTTTTCCACAAAGCCATGGCGAATTGCCCGTCCAATTCCAATATCCCCAACGACCTCGGCCTGCTCTATTCGAATTTGGGCAATACCGCCGAAGCGGTGCGCTGGTATGAACATGCATTGACCGTGGATCCGAAGAACCCCACTATTTATAACAACCTCGGTTATGAGGCTTATAAAAACGGCCAGTTGGACAAGGCGATCGTTTATTACCGGCAGGCGCTGGACATCATGCCGAATTTCGTGTTGGCGCTGAACAATCTGGGCATGACGTTCGCCGAACAAGACAAAATTGACGAGGCCATCGAACAATTTGAAAAAGCGCTTCAAATCGCCCCGGACGACGCGAATATCCACAACAACGCCGGTTACCAATATTATCGCAAGGGCGCTTATGAAAAAGCCCTCGAACATTTCAACGAGGCCATCCGCCTTGTGCCGCAATTTCCGCTGGCTTACAACAATCTCGGTTTGGTGATGCAGGCGCTAAAAAAACCGGAAGAAGCCATTGCCCAATTTCAAAAGGCGCTGGAAATATATCCGGCGGACAAACTGGCGCATTACAATATTGCCAACGTATTGGTCGCGGAAGGACGTCCACAGGAATCGCTTCCCGAATTCGAGCAGGCCGTCAAAAACGCCCCGGACAATCCCAATATCATCACCGATTACGCCAATGCGCTGGTAAAGGCACAGCGTGTGGACGATGCCGTAATGCTTTACAAGCAGGCCTTGCGACTCAATCCAAATCACGTCGGCGCCAACTGCAATCTGGGCAGCATCATGTTGTTGGCCAATGAACTTGACGGCGCCATTGAACATTTTCGCAAAGCGCTTGCAACCAGTCCGGATTTCGCGCCGGCTCGGGAAGGGTTGCAAAAAGCGTTGCATGCGCGCAATCGCGGTGGAAACGGATAGTGGAAGGGAAAACTACATCCACCGGGCGGTTTCGCGATGTTCCATAAAACAGCATCCGGGGCATAGCGCCAACAGCGATCCGCGCCGTTCTTGCCGGAAACGTCGCTGCCGTGCGCCGTTCCATAGTTCGGCCAAGGGGGTATCGCGGACATTTCCGACAAGTCCGTACCCGCAGGAACCCACGTAACCGGCGCAATCCATCCCCTGCATGTACCAAGGGCTCCGGCACGTGTAGCGATCGAGGGGCAACTCGACACCGTCATAGTAATCCAGCAGATCGTCCATGGGCATGCGCGGCAAACGCAGCCGAATACCGGCGGCGCGCGCCGAGTCCATGCACGCAAGCAGGGAAATCCGAAGCGTGTCACGGTCAATCCGGGGCCATGGAATGTCGGCCCGAGTGATCGCGGCAGGATCTTCGACGGTATCGGTTCGTAGATCGTAAGATCGTGTTTCGCATAGCAACAACAATTCATCGGCGCCGGCCTGTTTCGCGATGCGCGGCAGTTCAGCCAGTGTCCGGGCATTGTCGCGTTGAATAACGGCGGTCATGTGGAGGCGAGGACAGGTTTTTCGCAGGGCTTTTCGGGCATCCAGCAGCCGCCGCATGGTCTCCACGGTCCGGTTGAATGCGCCCGGCAGTCCGCGAATGCGGTCATGCACTTCGGCGGGCCCGTCGATGGATGTTCCCACGACCATGAGGCCCAAACGGCCGAGGCGGCGGGCGGCAAGACGGGCCAATAATGCGGCGTGATCTTCGGAAACGGTTGTGAGATTGGTCATGACATGCGTGAAATGACGTCTGCCGGCGTATTCGAGCAATTCCGGGAAATCGGTTCGGATGAATACCTCGCCGCCGGTAAACGAAATCAACCGAAACGCCGGTATCTGGTCAATGACGGCGCGCCATTCATCCTGGGCAAGTTCACGATCCCGCTGTTCGTCCGCCGGCACATGGGCGCGCCAGGCGGCGTTGAGGCACATCCGGCATTGCAGATTGCAGCGCCGGGTCAACTCGATGATGTATTGCCAGGGCGGCAGGGCATATCCGTTCCGTAACAAGCGCATGGGCAAGTCCGTGTACAGACGCTGCGCAAGGCCGAAAAGACGGCCCGCCGGCACAAGGCGGCGTGAAAGAGGTTTGTTATCCGGTAAATCCATCGGATTTCCCCGCGGATTCGCGGGACGCGGCCGTGCCGCGACACGGTTTCCATGGCCGCGTCCAGACACGCCGCGCAATGTAGGCTAGTTCATTTTCGGCGGCGCTTCCGTGCAGCATGAATTCGGCCAGAACGATGAAGAACACAAGGCTCAGTATCATGTGCGACAGTATCAATACCGGCAATAGCACATCCATACCGGGAAGTGGGAAAAAAGTCGGGGCCGCCCATGCCCCCAAAACATACATGAAAGAGATCACAAGCACGAAAAACAGAGCGCCCACGGCAAACGGAAAAAGGCCGGGAATAAGACTCGTAAAAAGGTTCCGGTACAACAACAGAACGCGGCGCAGCGTCCAGCGGGAACGGTCGTGCCGTCGCGGCTGGTGCGTAATCGGCACTTCGGCCACGCTCCGGATGCACAGCATGGCCGCCCCCGGATCCAGCGGACGCTGCGGCCCCGTGCGGAACGAACGCATGAGACCGCCGTCGAGCACCTTCATTCCGCAGCCCAGATCGTGCAACGGCACGCCCAGCAGCCGGCCGATTACGGCATTGCCCAACCGGGAAATCCAGACCCGGCCCCGGTTGTCCCGCCGTTCGACCCGGCGACCACCGACCATATCGTAGTTCCCTTTTTGAAATTCTTCGATAAGAATGCCGAGATCCGCCGGATTGACCTGCAAGTCGCAGTCCATGAAAACAAGATGGCGCCCATTCGCCCGCTCGATGCCGGCCGTCAAGGCGTTGGTCTGGCCATAATTCCGCGCCAAATCCACCACGCTCGTTACGGTCTCATCAGCATCGAAGATTTCACGCAGGACCTCGATGGTGCCGTCGGTGCTTCCATCGCTGACGTAGATGATTTCAAACGACGCATGGAATCCGCGAATGAACTGCGCCAGTTTGCCGTGAAACTCCTTGAGAGTGGCCGCCTCCTGAAAACAGGGCACGATCACGCTGTACTCCGGGACAGCCGAACTCTCCCGGGTTTCGGTGGAACTGGCGTTCTCCATGAAAAGCGGTTTCCTAACCGTTATTGAAAAATCGCGGCGTCCATCATGGGCACGGAACCGTAATCCCCGGCTAAGGAAGCGATTGGGGCGGGTCATGTCAAATTGAGTC